>CAYRVO010000149.1:0-4534 GCA_964427565.1 uncultured Halanaerobiales bacterium
TTTATTATCATATCTATCCCCCAGCATTTCATATGGAGAAATATAATTAAATTTCTTACCAACAAGCCAAAATCGGGGGCCAAAAAATGCAACCAAAGATAACCCAGATAAATATATAAGCTCAAATCCCAGTGCACCAACACCACCTGAATATGTAAAACCAGCCAGTCCAACCATCATAAAAGCACTATAGGTAGTAGCACTATAGGATAAGGCAGAAACAATTCCTCCCAAAGAACGATCACCCAGAAAATATTCCAGTAATCCCTTTTTCATTCCTTCTCTTGCTTTAAAAGCAATATAAAAACCCAAAATAACATATATAATCATTGCAATATAAACATATCTTGCCGGCATATTATTTTTCCCTCCAGTAACCTGTAATTTTAATTGTTGAAATTATAGCTATAATAGCAAAAACTGTCCAGAATAAAAAAGAAGCAGTAATTCTACTTATATCCCCTATAAAAAGATAAGGAATAATATAAGCAGATAATACTAATAATATAAGCCCTACTAACCAATATATTCTTTTTTTATTCAATTTCTTCTTCCCCCTTTCTGTACTGAATTATAGTTGATTACAAATGTAATGTCAAGTGTCTTTACACTTGAAATAAATTTTTATTATCCTTCATCTAGTAGATACCCCTTCTGTTTTAAAACCCCTTTCAATCTTTCAATAACTTCTTCATTTATCGCTTCAATAGTATGAAGATGCACACCATCAGTTAAAGCAGCCAATAAGGTTGCACCCTCTTGTTTATATTTCTTCATGAAATTTTTAACATCTGCAGCTGATTTAATCATTAATAAACCATTTAATTCCCCATATAAAGGGTGTTCAACAATGACATCAATAATTTTAGCTCCATGATTTATAATTGTCATCAACTCATCTTCAACATCACCATCATTATGTCTGCAGGCAATTTTTGTCCGCACCATTTCCATACCAATATTTTCAGATAATATATAACCCTGTGAAGTGGCGAGTATATTTTTGCCACCTGCTCTCAGAAGTGCAATATCCTGAACAATTACCTGTCTACTTACATCAAAACTTTCTGCTAATTCAGAACCAATTATAGGTTCCTTGGTTTTCTGTAAAATCTTAAGTAATTTATTCCTTCTTTCACGGGCCTTGATTTTAATCACCACCTATTATGTTCATTATATACATATATATGATAATAATCAATTTAAAAAGTAGTTATTCTTTTTATTAGCTAATAGTTTAGTTGACATTGTATATTAAATAGAGAAAAGTATAATCCCGGAAAGAATTTACCCCTCCGGGAATATTATTTGATTAACATTTGTTTTACTACATGAATTTGGCCGATAGTTTATATACTTTATCCTCAATTGCAGCCAATTTTTCTTTTTGACCTATATGTTGAATGGTTTGATAAATATAATCACCTATCAATCTCACATCTTCTTCCTTCATCCCCCTGGTGGTAACAGCTGGAGTCCCAATCCTGATTCCGCTGGTTACCATAGGACTTCTGGTCTCAAATGGTATTGTGTTTTTATTAACAGTAATTCCCACTTCATCGAGGGCAACTTCCGCTTCTTTGCCGGTAATTCCCATATTAGTTAAGTCAACAAGCATCATATGATTATCAGTTCCTCCAGATACCAGCCTGAAACCTAGTTCCTCTAATTTTTCTGCCAGAGCTCGGGCATTATTTATTATCTGCTGTTGATACTCCTGAAATCTCTCTTCCTTTGCCTCCTTTAAACATACCGCTTTAGAAGCAATAACATGCATTAAAGGTCCTCCCTGTAGTCCAGGGAAAATTGCTTTATCAATATCTTTTGCATATTCCTTTTTACATAGAATCATACCTCCTCGCGGCCCACGTAAAGTTTTATGTGTAGTTGTTGTTACAAAGTCTGCTACGGGTACGGGATTAGAATGTAATCCTGCGGCAACAAGACCGGCAATATGGGCCATGTCAACCATAAATAAAGCCCCAAATTCATCTGCTATTTCTTTAAATTTCTTAAAATTAATTTCCCGAGGATAGGCACTGGCCCCGGCTACAATTAATTTAGGCTTATGTTCTTGAGCCAATTTTTTAAGTTGAGAAAAATTAATCTTTTCATCTTTTCGGTCTACACCATAATGAATAAAATTAAAATATTTACCTGATATATTAACAGGACTTCCATGAGTAAGATGACCTCCATGAGTTAAGTCCATTGCTAATATCGTATCTCCCGGTTCAACTACAGTAAAATATACAGCCTGGTTTGCCTGTGATCCAGAATGGGGCTGTACATTAACATGTTCAGCACCATAAATATCTTTTGCTCTTCTAATAGCAAGTCTTTCAGCTTTATCTATTACTTCACAACCACCATAATACCTATTTCCCGGATAACCTTCAGCATACTTATTTGTTAAACAGGAACCGGCAGCTTCCAGAACTGCCTGACTAACAAAATTCTCAGAAGCAATTAATTCTATGTTTTTGTGCTGCCTTTCTTCTTCTTCTTTTATTATCTTTGCAATTTCAGGATCAATTTTCTCAACATTTTTTAAACAACTCATTTTCAATTCCCCCATTTATATAAATGATTTAAATTATAATTTTACTGAAAAAAATCACATTTATGATTTATATATTCATCCAATTCTACTGCCCAAGATCCTCTTTTATTTTTTTTCCAGTTGGAGTAACTGCCAGACCTCCCCGGGACGTTTCCTTTAAACTGGCCGGTAGATCATCTCCAATTTCACTCATTGCTTCTATTACTTCATCTGCCGGTATAACACTCTCTATTCCGGCAAGGGCCATTCCAGCAGCAGTTAATGCGTGAGCTGCGGCAAAACCATTTCGTTTTACACAGGGAACTTCCACCAGACCGGCAACCGGGTCACAAACAAGACCCAGCATATTCTTTAAAGCCAGTGCAAAAGCATGACCAACCTGATTAGGTGTCCCTCCCAGCAACTGTACAGCTGCTCCTGCAGCCATAGCCGCAGCCGAGCCACATTCAGCCTGACAGCCACCTTCTGAACCGGAGAGAGTAGCTTTACTGGCAATAATCTCTCCAAGTCCACCAGCAGTTAGTAGAGCTTTACATAGACTTTCATCATCAAGATCAAGTTTTTCTCCCAGAGCTAAAATAACTGCCGGTATGATCCCACTTGATCCAGCAGTAGGCCCAGCCACTATTTTCCCCATATTGGCATTAACTTCAGCAGTAGCAACACCATAGGCAACAACTTTTTTAAAAACCCCTGTATGGATATTATTATCGAAATTAGCAATTAATCGAGCCTGGCCCCCACTGAGACCACTTGCAGACTCTTTGTCACTGTTTAATCCCTCTTTTAAGGCTCTTTTCATTACCTGAAGATTACTGGTCATTTTTCCCATAATATCAGTTTCACTTTTTCTTGACTGTTGAACCTCCATCTTTAAAACTATATCTGAGATCATAGAATTATGATCCTCAGTGATTCTTATTAACTCTTTAATAGTGTTAAAACTCAACATTATACCCCCTATTATAACTTCATAATCGTTAGAAATTTCTTACTTTTTTGTTATTGCCCTCAAAATAATTTAGAACTTAAATCACAACTTTTATTTACATACAGTATTGACTTTAATTATTATAAATAGTTTATTGGAAAGTAGTCCAATTTTCAACTCTTTTACCAATTTATTTTTGTTTATAACATATTACAGCTAAAATATATGGCTAACTAAAAAAACCCTCCCAACTGTATGCAAAACTTAATTATAAAGAAGGTACATAACGAACTTTAAAAATATCATCCATTGTTTGCAAATATTTTATTACAAAGGGTTCTACTTTATTATCTAATTCAATGATACTTGAAGCAGGTTTGCCTTTCTTTTTTCGAAACACCTGCATATAAGCAATATTATATCTGTTTTTACTAAGAGCAGATGTTATCTGGTTTATCTTTCCGGGTTTATCACTATGAACAGTCCAGATAGTAGGAAATCTTCCTGATATTTCTACATCATAATCATCAATCTTTTTTACTACTATCTCTCCTCCTCCAATTGATGAAGCGGTTATCTCCATACTATTATCCACTATTATCATTTTAATCCGGGCAGTATTGGGATGTACATTCTTAAGCTGAATAGTATCAAAAGTAATGCTTATATTTCTGTCTTTAGCATATTCTAAGGAATTTCTTATTCTTTCGTCATCAGGCTGAAATCCCATTAAACCACCTACTAAAGCCTTATCTGTCCCATGACCGGTAGCAGTACTGGCAAAAGAACCATGCAAAAATATTTTCACTGCTTCAAATTCCTCACCAAATATTAACCTGGCCATCCTGCCAATTCTTACTGCCCCTGCGGTATGTGAACTCGAGGGTCCAATCATCACCGGCCCCAGAACATTAAAAATACTCAATACTATCTCCTCCCTACTTATATTTGTTAAACATTATATACACAATTTTTTTAATTTGTCAAGTATTAGCAATATTTTAATTTTTATAAATTATGTTATTAGATTCACAAAAATA
>CAYRVO010000150.1:0-4511 GCA_964427565.1 uncultured Halanaerobiales bacterium
AATTAATTTCATCTATGAGTTCTGGAATCACTTTGAATAAATCACCCTCAATAGCAAGATGTGAGGATTCCATAATTGGTGCTTTGGGATCCTTATTTATTGATATGATATATTCAGATTCTTCCATCCCTGCCATATGTTGAATAGCACCTGAAATACCACAGGCTATATACAGTTTAGGACGTACTGTTTTACCGGTTTGACCTACCTGGTGATCCTTTGGAATCCAGCCATTATCTACTGCTGCTCTCGAAGCTCCTACTGTTGCATTTAAAGCATCAGCCAGTTTCTGGATAATTCCAAATCCTTCTTCACTACCAACACCTCTTCCACCTGCTACTATAACTTCTGCTTCTGTTAGTGATACTTTCTTTGTCTTACACATAACAACATCTAGTGTCTTTGTAATAATATCTTCTTTGGCTAAATCTGCTTTTATTTTTTCAACTTCTGAAGACTCCTCAACTTTCTTTTGCTTTTCCATAACTCCCGGTCTTACCGTCGCCATCTGTGGTCTGTTATCAGGACAGATAATTGTTGCCATCAAATTACCACCAAAAGCTGGCCTGGTCTGCAGTAGTTTACCATCACTATCATCTATATCTAAAGCTGTACAATCAGCTGTTAAACCGGTTCCTATCCTGGCAGCTACTCTTGGTGCAAAATCTCTTCCTATTGAGGTTGCTCCATAGATTACTATCTCAGGTTTGTTTTCTAGTATATAATGACTTATTACTTTTGTATAAGCATCTGTCGAATAATTTGACAATAATTCATTTTGATAATAATATACCTTATCAGCACCATAATGTGATAATTCTTCTGCTGCTTCATCTATTTCATTTCCTAAAACAACAACATAAAGTGGTGAATCTGTTTTAGTAGAAAGCTTTTTACCCTCACCAATTAGTTCAATTGATACAGGTGCAATTTTACCATTATGCTGCTGGGCTATTACACATACACCTTTGTAATCACTAAGGTCTTTATTTTGACTCACTTTTGCATTAGACATATATAATACCCCCTGTACTATATAACTGATTTTCAATTCCTATCACAGTTTATACTGGATAGTTTTGTGATTTTTTTATATCAAATTCAAATTATTAATTTCTTCTCTGGCTCTTTTAGCAACCTCTTTGGGAGAACCTTTAATCTGTTCACCATTAAATTCTTTAGTCGGAACAAATGTATCAAATACCCTTGTCGGTGAGTTTTTAACACCTATCTGGCTCAAATCAACATCAATATCTTCTGCACCCCAAACCTTAAAGTCGGCTTCTTTACTATATGCTTTATATATTAATCTCATATCCATAAAGCGCGGTTCATTTAATTCACCAATAACTGTTAATAATACCGGCATTTTTGCTTCGATTTCAAAACAGCCGTCTTCAAAATCTCTATTGACCTTAATGAAGTCATCATCAACTTTTAGTTCACTTACATAAGTAACCTGTGGGATATCCAGAAATTCTGCTATCTCAGGACCAACCTGGGCTGTATCTCCATCGATCGCCTGTCTACCACAGAATATTAGATCATAATCTCCTATTTCCTTTATTGCATCTGCTAGTATAGTGGCTGTTGCCCATGTGTCAGATCCGGCAAAGGCTCTATCTGACAGATGAATAGCCTCATCTACTCCCATAGCCAGAGCCTGTCTTAATGCTTTATCTGCCTGGCCGGGACCCATTGTCAGTACTGTTATATGAACATCATCTCTTTTTTCTTTTATTCTTAAAGCCTCTTCTAGGGCATTCATATCATCTGGATTTATAATACTTGGTACACCTTTTCTGATCAAAGTACCTGTCTTATTATCAATACGTACTTCATTTGTATCAGGTACCTGTTTTATACATACTACAATTTTCATAAACTTAAAACACCTCCAAAATAATAATTTATTTAAGTATCATTCTCGAAATTACAAGCTTCTGTATTTCGTTAGTACCTTCATATATCTCAAATACTTTAGCATCACGATACATTCTTTCCAGAGGATAATCTTTCATAAATCCATAACCACCGTGTATCTGTAATGCCCTTTCTGTTACAAAACGGGCCATCTCAGAAGAATAATACTTGACCATTGCTGCCTCTTTGGTAAATCTCTCTCCATTTTGTATCTTTTGAGCTGCATGATAGGTCATCCACTTTGTTGCTTCTATTTTTGTTGCCATCTCAGCTAAATACCATTGCAAACCCTGCTGTCTGGATACAGGTTTACCAAACTGTTTTCTCTCTTTTGAATATTCTACTGCCTTTTCAAAGGCTCCTTCTGCCAGTCCAAGACTCTGGGCACCTACAACCAGCACACGTGAATAATCAATACCAACCAGGGCAACTTTAAAGCCTTTATTATATTTACCAAGTATGTTTTCTTTGGGCACTCTAACATCATCAAAAATTAATTCTCCTGTTTTTGATGCACAGATACCCATCTTATCTTCAATTTTTCCTATTGAAAAACCGGGCATATCTGAAGTTACTATAAATGCTGTAATACCCCTTGTCTTTTTTTCCGGTTCTGTCATTGCCAGAACAATATATATATCTGCTGCTCCGGCATTGGAAATAAAGCATTTTGTACCATTTAAAATATAACTATCTCCATCTTCTACTGCTGTTGTCTGTACATTTGAGGCATCAGAACCGGCGTTTGGTTCTGTCAGGGCAAATGCACCTACAACTCCATCACATAAAAGCTGTGGTAAGTAATTTTCTTTCTGCTTATCATTACCAAAAATGTTTATACAATTTGCTGCTGCCTGGTGGATTGATAATATAGCTGAAGTAGCCGCACATACTTTTGCTATCTCTTCAACAATTATTAATTGAGCTATCCTATCATCACCTGTACCTCCATATTCTTCGGGAAATCCTGTTCCAACAAAACCATACTTAGTTAACAATTTAAATGTCTCCCAGGGAAAACGATGTTCCCTATCAATTTCCTCAGCTATTGGTTCACATACTTCTGTGGCAAATCTACTTGCCGCCTGTTTTACCATTTTTTGTTCCTTACTTAATTTGAAATCCACAATTAATCCTCCTTCATTTATACATAGCATAAAATTTAATCTTGATAAAAAGCTTACTGTTCTTTGTATCATTTTTTTGCAATAATCATGTACCTGCTTAGATTTGTTTTAATACCCTTTTTAGTATTAAATTTGTTAACAAATTTATTTAATTTATGCAAGTCTGCTTTGCATTTACCAAAATCAGGTAATAAGGGAGTGTTGTTTAATATAAACAACAAATCTTTTTTTGTTTTGTAATATTCAGTTGCATTATATTCCAGTGTTTTTACCTCTAAAAATCCTGCTTCTTTCAATTGATTAACAAGTAATTTTTTAGATCTATTATCCCTTATTTCAGAATTATAACCTCTCCCAAAAAATTTCTTAATATTAAGTTTATCATCCTGACCTGCCTGCTGGGTTATAAAAATACCATCCTTAGCCAGAAGACGTGCTACCTCCAGAGAGTTAAAATATGATAACCTACAGGATATAATATCAAAAAAACCATCTGGAAATTTAACTTGATCAGAATCCATTTCACAAAAAAACGCATTCTCAATAGATTTGTTTCTAAGATTATTTTTTGCAGTTTTAATCATATTTTCAGAAATGTCTATTCCAACAAGTAAATAAACATAATTAGCTAATTTTAAAAACCTTTCTCCACCACCAGTACCAACATCTAAAACAAGAGAATTTTCATCACATAATTTTTTTACTTCCTTATAAAAATACCACTTAACTCCTTCATTTATAACATTTATACTACTGAAATCATAACCATCTATCTTAGTGCAAATTTCATTATAAAATTGTTTGGATTTTTCTTTGTTATAATCGATCATAATGTTACCTTTCCACTTCTGGCTATATTATTTATTTCCTTTAATATTTGCTTTAATATTTGCTTTCTAATTTTTGTTATTTTTTTGTAGTGCTTTACCAATTACTACTTTTTGTATTTCAGATGTACCATCAATAATCTGTAATAATTTAGCTAATAGCATATAACTGCTTATAATTGAATTTTTATCATACCCATTAGCACCAAATAATTGTAAACATTCTGTAGTTACTTTCATAGCTAAATCAGTAGTATATAATTTGTTTTTTGCTGCCTGTACGGCAATCTTACTACTACTATCCATTAAACTTGCAGTTCTGTATACCAACCATCTTCCCGCCTCAATCTTTGCTGATAATTCAGCGAGTGTCCATTGAACTCCCTGATAGGATATAATAGGTTTTTTAAAAGCTATTCTTTCTCCAAGATAATCTACAGTCATATCAATTGCTCTCTGTGATATTCCTATTGCAATAGCAGGAACAAATATTCTTGCTACATCAATAGCTCTAAGTGCTTCCTTAAAACCATTTTTAGCTAAAAGCCTTTCTTTAGATACAACACAATCATCAAACAATAAGTCACAACATGACATTGCATTTGCTCCCATTCTCGGCTTGTTCTCACTTATT
>CAYRVO010000151.1:0-4442 GCA_964427565.1 uncultured Halanaerobiales bacterium
AGTAACTTTCATTATTTTAACAGGTACTTCTTCATTTTTTAAAGTAATATTTATTGTAATATTAGTATCTTCAATGTAATCATCAAGATTATATGTATGAAAAGTATCATAAGGATAACCATTTTGATTTATATATTGACTAGTGTAATTTTGCCACCAACGGATTCCGATACCTATAACATCAGCATCTTTATCCCGGGCAGCTTTTAAATAATCACCGGCAAGTATTCCCAGACCACCAGCATACAATGGTAACTTATTATCAAGTCCGTATTCCATACAGAAATATGCAATATGTTTATCTTCTTTACTCATAAATAATAAATTTCCTCCTTTGTAATAGTATATTACATAGTTTTAGTGTGAGTTTTTTTGAGGTTTTTATACCTATTTTTGAAAAAATTATATTAAAAATGATATAATGATCTAAATTAATGAATTTAAATAGTAATATATTTTCAAAGGTGTTCACGAAGAAGAGACGAATTACTGGAAGGAGAGAAAATTATTATGAAGGTAGTAGTTAATGGTGCTTGTGGTAGAATGGGTAAAGAAGTTGTGAAGACAGTTGTTAAAGAAAAAGAACATGAACTTGTACAGGCCTGTGATAAAACACATATAGGTGAAAATATTCTTGAATTAGTAAATACAGCAGGTAAAAGAGTTAATGTGAAGGAGGATCTTAAAGATGTAATTAAAGTAAGTAATCCTCATGTTATTATTGATTTTACAACACCGGATGTAGTCATGGAAAATATAAGGATAGGTTTAAAAGCAAATATACATATGATTGTAGGAACTACTGGAATTACAGAAGCAGATTTAGGGGAAATTAAAGATCTGGCTTTAAATTCAGGAGGTAATATTTTAATTGTTCCCAACTTTGCTATAGGAGCAGTTTTAATGATGAAGTTTGCAAAGCAGGCAGCAGAATATATGGACAATGTTGAAATAATAGAATTACATCATGATAAAAAAATTGATGCTCCTTCAGGTACCTCACTTAGAACTGTTGATTTAATAAACAAAAATAATTATGGTCAGTTAAATAAAAAAAGTATAGAAAAATTACAAGGAGTAAGAGGAGGACAGAAAGATGGTGTTCATGTTCACAGTGTTAGATTACCCGGTCTAGTAGCACATCAGGAAGTTATATTTGGTAGTCAGGGCCAGACTTTAAAAATTAGGCATGATTCATATGATCGTTCATCATTTATGCCCGGGGTTAAACTTGCTTTAAATAGAATAGATAAGATAGATAATATGGTTGTAGGTTTAGAAAATATAATCTAATAAATCTGAGGTTATTATATAAATTCACTATCTAGTTTATCACCACATATATTATAAATAACTATCCTATTTTTATAATTGTAAGGAGGGATATTTCTGAAACGTATTACAATTATTGGTGGTGATAAACGGGAAAAGGTAGTTGTTGAATTGTTGGCTAACAAAGGCTATAGTTTAAAAGTATTAAGCGAAGTTAAATTTTATAAACATAAGAATATAGAATATACAACTAATTTAAAAAAATTAATTGTTGATCAAGATATAATAATTGCTCCTATGTCAGGCACTGACAAAGATGGTAAAGTTAAGAAAACATTTATTGATAAAGAATTTATACTTGATGAGAAAATTTTTACAATGTTTTCTGAGCAGGCAATATTTATAATAGGGATTGCCAGACCCAAAGTCAGGAATATTTTAAAAAAACAGAAGATAAAATATACAGAAATGGCCAATGCTGCTGATATAGCCATTCTAAACGCAATTCCGACAGCGGAAGGGGCAATAAAAGAAGCAATATCTGAAACATCAAATACTATTTATGGAAGTAAAATTATGATTTTTGGTTTAGGGAAAGTAGGTTTTTCCTTGGCCTGGAGATTAAAATCTCTGGGAGCAAAAGTATATGCTGTAACAAGGTCAGAAAGAGCAATTGCCCGTGGTAAAGATCTGGGTATAGATGTTCAAAATTATAAAAACATTAAACCATTATTAAAGAAAATGGATATCTTTTTTAATACTGTACCAGCATTGATAATTAATAAAGAATATATAAATCATATGAGTAGTGATGCTTATATTTATGATCTAGCATCTTCTCCTGGAGGAACAGATTTTAAAGAAGCAGAGAGGAAGAAAATTAACGCAAGATTATTACCAGGTTTACCGGGAAAATCTGCACCAGTATTTGCTGGAGAAGTTATTGCCGAAAATATAGAATCATTAATTAGTAGAGCCTCCATTGAGGAGGTGAATTAAGTGGATTTATATAACAAGAAAATTGGATTTTGTCTTACAGGTTCACACTGTACTTTTGACAGAGTAATACCAGCTTTAGAAAAATTAAGTGAAGCTGGTCCCGATATAATACCCATATTTTCCCATTCATTAAATAGAGACACAAAATTTGGCCCAGCTGAAAAATGGATTAGTAAAATTAAAGAGATTACAGATAATCAGGTAATTGATTCTATTGTAGGGGCAGAACCGATAGGGCCTGGAAAATTACTGGATTTATTAATTGTTGCTCCCTGTACCGGTAATACAATGGCTAAAATTGCCGGAGGAATAATTGATCAAACAGTAGTTATGGCTGCTAAATCTCAATTGAGGAATCAGAGGCCTGTATTATTGGCTATAGCTACTAATGATGGTCTGGGTATTAATGCTAAAAATTTAAGTATTCTTCTTAATACAAAAAATGTATTCTTTGTTCCTTTTGGTCAGGATAATCCTGTAGAAAAGCCCAATTCTTTAATTGCCAGAATGGATCTTATCAAAAAATCAGCAGAAATTGCTTTGGAGAGAAAACAGATACAACCTGTATTAATTGAATATAAGGGAATATAATTTTGCATTTATGATAGTTTATGGTAAAATAATTATAATCATTTGAATTACTTATCCAGATTTAAAATAAAAACAGCAAAAATTTATCAGGGATAAGGAAATAATCTTAATATAATAACAGGAGGTTGTAAAGTGAATAGTCATAATGTAGCAGTAGTTGGAGCCACAGGTGCTGTTGGAAGAGAAATGCAGAAAACACTTGAGGAGAGGGATTTTCCCTATAATAAATTAAAACTTATTGCAACTGAAAGGTCTGCAGGAAAGAAATTTAAAATAAAAGGCAAAGAACATGTTGTAGAAGCTATTAAACCTGGTATTTTTGAAGATATAGATATTGCCCTGTTTAGTATAGGTAGTAGTCCCAGTAAAGAAATAGTACCCCAGGCAGTAAAAGAAGGTGCAGTTGTTATAGATAATAGTAATGCTTTCAGAATGGATGATAATGTACCTTTAGTTGTTCCGGAAATAAATCCCGAAGAAATTAAAAACAATAATGGTATTATAGCAAATCCAAATTGTTCAACAATACAAATGGTAGTAGTTTTAAAACCTCTTTATGATATGGCGGGTATAAAACGTATTGTTGTTAACACCTACCAGGCAGTATCAGGAACAGGAAAAGCAGCCATAGATGAGCTTGACAAACAGGTTCGGGATTATGTGAATAATAAAGAATTGAAAAGTGAAGTTTATCCCCATCAGATAGCGTTTAATATTCTACCACATATAGATGTATTTTTTGATAATGGTTATACAAAAGAAGAAATGAAGATGGTAAGAGAAACAAGAAAAATTCTAAATGATGATAAATTAGCAATAACAGCTACTGCTGTAAGAGTACCTGTTTTTTACGGTCATTCAGAAGCTGTAAATATTGAGCTAGAAGAAGATATAACTACAGATGAATTAAGAAAATCATTACAGGAAACAGAAGGAATAAAAATTGTGGATGAATATCCAGTTACTATTATGACAGAAAATGATGATGATGTACTGGTTGGTCGTATAAGAAGGGATAACTCCATAGAAAATGGTTTTAATCTTTGGGTAGTTGCAAATAATCTGCGTAAAGGAGCTGCTTTAAATGCAGTGCAGATTGCTGAAAAGTTGGTAAAATAGGAAGATATCCATAATTGTTTATAATTAGATTTTATGAGTTATAACTAAATATTTTGGATATGGTTTATAAAATAATGCTGTCAAGAGGGGTAGAAAATGGAAAAAGTTGTACAGAAATTTGGTGGAACTTCTTTAGATACTTCAGAAAAAAGATTAAATGTTGCAAGAAGAATAAAAAAAACAAAAAATGAAGGATTTTTTCCGATAGTTGTAGTTTCTGCTATTGGTAGGAAGGGTAAACCCTATGCAACAGATACATTGATAGATTTTGCCTGTGAAATAAAAAGAGGTTTAGAGCCTCGTTCAAAAGACTTGTTAATGTCTTGTGGTGAAATTATATCAGCTGTAATTATGGTTCAGACACTGAGAAATATTGATTTAAGAGCAGAAGCTTTAACAGGGGCTCAGGCAGGGATTATTACTGATAATAAATTTGGTGAATCAAATATAAAAAAAGTTAA
>CAYRVO010000152.1:0-4437 GCA_964427565.1 uncultured Halanaerobiales bacterium
GAACATGGTAGATCAACAAGACACTTACCACAGACTTCAGCCACACCAATATCACTTATAAGCTTTTTTAATTTTTTTTCATTTATATCCTCCCTCATTTCTTGTCCAAATGTTATTACAACAATTTTTATTTATCTTTAATCCTTTTTCGTAGACCCTTAACTTTTTGTGGAGGTGGCACAAAGTCAGGTTTTGAAGTAGAAGGTTTCGACCTTATACCACCTTTTCTATATAACCCCTCTTTAATATTAACCATCTTTATCACTCTCTTTCTTTCTATTAAATTCTGCAAAATCAGGAACTTCTATGGTTAAATTATAATCTTCTCGGGCCAGATACATAGCATCAGTCCTATATAAATATTCTCCGGAATTATTAAATACTTCAACATCTTCTAGTATTAATTCCCTTTTTTTACCTAAATCAGAAACATATTTTTCATAACAAAAATAAGCTAAATCTAATTTGTGATCTCTAATTACAACCCAATCAATATTGGGAGTATTATGGAATAAATCCCATAGATCTTGATCACCATATCTTTTAGTTACATTAATAAATCTACCAAATTTATTAATTAATTTATAGGTATGAAAAGCTGAAGCAATTAAAGCAATTATTATTGCTAAAGCCGTTGCAGGATATATTTTGTTCCATTCAATAGGTATTTCTTCATTTAATATTTTATTAAAAATTGATATTTCAGTAATAAACTTACCCGTATTAAAAAAGGAACATATATTAGCATATATTATATATGTAACAAGTGAAAAAATTAATATTTCAAAAAATTCTTCCCAGTCTTTTTTCTCTCTTTTACCAATTAATTTGTAATACAACATCCTACCAATAATACCTGGTAATAACAAAAAACTAACTCTTATAAAAAAACTGGTTATACGTATCAAAATACCACCCCAGACATCTTCTGGGTAATAGTTTATGCTATTTTATTATATGATGTTATTTTCATTTTTGCTAATTTATTATTTTTGCAAATAATATAACCTATTAATCATATTATACTCTTCAAAATTTATTTCTTCTCTTTTTACAATTTTGAAATAAGAATTAACTAAATCCTTAAATTCTCCATCATTTATATTATATAAGTATAAGCCAGAATCTTCCTGGTAAAGATTTTTAGATATTTTTTTATATGTTAATTCCTGATGTGGGTTATATACTTTCTGTTTAGCAAAGACATCTTCCCAGTATTCCTCGGTCTCCTGATAATTAGTTTGCATATTATAACCCCCATTTTATTATTCTAATATCTCTTTTTAGAGAATACTTTTTAATTTACATTTTCAGTAATTTTAATATAAATTTAAACAGTGACGAAAACAAAAATCCTATGTTTAATATTATAAAAATAATTAAAATACCTTTCATTATAAAACTGAAATAAGTAAAAATTGATTTACTCTCTGATTTATCTTCTTTTTGCTTATAGCGGGAATTCATTTTCATCTTTTCTTCACCGGATTTCAGAATCATCCTGGCCTCTTCTATTTTCTGGACGGGTACATAAACATCTATTCCAAAAGCATTATATCCCATGTATATATCTAAATAACCACCGGTTTCAGGATATTTACGTAAAGTTGGTATATCATGACTCTCTAATATTGATTCAACAAAGGGAATTTCATGTTTAGAATAATTCCCCAGTAATTTTAAATTTTCTTTCTTTTTCACTTATAATCACCTCTATAATTATCTGTGAAAATCAAGGAAAAATTAATTTTTCTAAAAAATAATATGATTTGAGCACAAAAAGGTCGTTTTCACATCAAAGCAAATTTGATGAGTCGTCTGTTGTGTTATATTCGCTCAAAATTAAATATTAAGCCTAAAAAACATATATACATAAGTTAATATATAATAGGTTTATTATTATCAATATCAACAATCTCAAATTTAAACCAGGTAAAATCTCCTTCATCTAATTCCCAGGTCACTTCACCCTGAGTTGGTATTTTTATACCATTAAATTCTTTATATTTCTCCATATTAATTGTCCATATTTTTAAAGAATAATTCCCATCTTCTTCTTTATATCTTTCGGCAGAAAAGTTAATAACTTCACCTTTATCATTAAATTTAAATACACCTGAGGCTGTTATACCTCCGTAACTCATAGTAGCTTTTGCGGATCTGGAATTAATTTCTTCCCATTCAATATAATCACTTAAGGCTGCCGTCGGAAACCAGACTGATTCAGCAAGAAATCGTAACAATGTACCCTGATCCATTTCTTTTCCTTTACTATCAGCAACTGTAAATAATGACATCAATTTTATTAACATGTGGCCCTTACCTTTATAGTATTTATCTCTACCGGCAATGTGAAAAAATGGGGCCACTTTAATATCAGCTTTCCAGATAAATCCCGGATTATCTGTAGTAAAATATTGTTCAGCTTTAACTGGCATCCAGGGTTTATCCCTTTCCAAACGCATTTCAGCTTCCTGCTGCAAACGTACGTTGTTGATTTTCTCTTTACCAGTTACGTTACAATATTTTAACCATTTTTGTACATTTTTAGGTAAGGTTTTTAGATCTGATACCTGAATAGCTTTACTTTTGGGCTCTGTATTAGACGCAAACAAATTATTTATCTCTTTATTAACTTTTTGATCAAAAAATTTATTGGCAATAGTAGGAACCAGTATAACTAAAATAGCCAAAATCACAATAATTCCCAGGATTACAGCTACCACCTTTGACATTTTTATCAAGCACCTTTCCTATTTTTTGTTTTGTGTTAAAAACACCAATTTTCTCCCTTTTTGCTATGAATAATGTAATCTATATTATCTATTCTTTTTTAATTACTATCTATATATCTTCTAGCTATTACAGCAATTATTATACCATAAAAGATACCAGCTATAAAAGCAACTGGATCCCTGAATCCTGTGGATAAATAAAATGCAAATGAAACTAAAAACCCAAGAACTGCCCCCTGATATAATACCTTATTTCCTTTTTCTCTAGTTGCTAATCCTACAACAATCCCCATAATAAAACGATTATATAACATTGCCCATAAAAATAATTGATTTCCACCAAAACCCAATCTTATCCCCACACCTATTATACATACAATACCCAGAATAATACCAGTAATTATAGATGCTGTTAATTTACTATTTAACATTTTATCCCCCCGGATTATCAAAATTATTCACTATCTTATAAAAACCAAAAAGTTATTTTAATCATTTTTATTAGCAGCACTGATTTCTTTTTTTAAAACCCTGACAAATTTAAAATCATCTTCTTTTTTCCTTCTCTTATGTGATTGCTGCCTGCCAGTTGCTCTTCTAATCTTTGCACTTTGATGCCTCTGCATTAAAAGATACTCAATATTATAATCAGAAAAAATATTTCCACGGGGGTCAATAACAGTTACCCCTTTACCGATTAAAATACAGGCCAGACCATAATCACCGGTTATAACTATGTCTTTCTTTTTACAGCTATTATAAATTTTCATATCTGCTTCTTGGTATTCTTCATCAACCCTAACTTTCTGACCATAATTTATTGTAATATCATGATTAACATCAAAGAATATATAAAGCTCCAGATTATATTCCCTGGCAATCTCTTCAATGATATTTATAACCGGACAAGCATCTCCATCTACTAAAATTCTTATCTTATCTGCCATATATTTATCCTCCATATCTATAATTATATCATAAAATCAGATCCATTTTTGACAATTAATATTTAAATACGATATAATTAATTCGCTATAAAGTTATCCTTTTGATTACATTTAGAATGAGGGGGAAATAATATGAAAATAGGAATACTTACTGACAGCACTGCTGACCTACCACAAAATATAATAAATAATTATAACATAGAAGTTATACCACTAACAGTACATTTTGGTGATGATATATATAAAGATGGTGTTGAACTTAATTCTGAGCAATTTTTTAATAAGATAAGGAAAAGCAATAAACTACCAAAAACATCTCAACCATCTACACAATTATTAATAAATAAATATAGGGAAATGTCGGAAACATATGATGCAATAATCTCTATTCATCTCTCAGCTGGATTGAGTGGTACTTATCAGGCTGCTAAAAACATTTCTCAACAACTATCAGATATTAATATCTATCCCTTTGACTCAGCATCAATATCACTTGGCCTGGGTTTCCAGACCTTACTGGCAGCAAAATTAGCTAAAAAATTAGATTCTGTTAACGATATTATTGAAACAATTAAAAAGGCAAAACAAAATCTCTTTTTATACTTTACTGTTGATGACCTGACATATATGGAAAAAGGGGGAAGAATAGGAAAAGCCAGGGCATTTTTGGGAAAAATATTTAATATTAATCCTATTATATCAATAAGCACATCTACTGGAAAAGTAGAACCAATATCTAAAACCAGAGGTAGTAA
>CAYRVO010000153.1:0-4424 GCA_964427565.1 uncultured Halanaerobiales bacterium
TATATTTTACCTTTATCGCAATTGCTTTTATTTATTTTCTTATTATTAATCATCTCTTCAAGTTCAGATAATCCAGATTGGTAACCAACAGGTAAAGCTTTTTTCTTTGATATTTTCAAACCATTGTATTCTTTTGAATTGTGGGAAGCTGTTATCTGAACTGATGCTGGAAAACCATACCTGGCTGTAGCAAAATATACCATAGGAGTTGTAGAAAGTCCCATATTATATACATCTGCACCTCTATCAGTTATTCCAGCTGTAAGAGCAGTAAATATTTCCTCAGAAGAAATACGGGCATCATAACCCACCAATATTTTTTGGGCCTTTAATAACTCGGGTAAAAAATATCCAATTTTATATACATCATTTTTATTAAAATCTTTATCATATATACCTCTAATATCATAGGCTTTAAAAGCTTGCATTTATTAATCCCCCTGAATCCTTTTTTTAATCCCTATAACCTGTGCAGGTGGTTTTTTCTGATTAATAAAATTATAATTTAATACATTATATTCTCTGTAATTTAAGTCCCGGCAAAAATTAATTACTGCTTCTTTTTCTTCTTCCCCCCCTGGATGACCTGTATAAATAACAAGTACTATTATACCACCTTTGCCTAAAATATTTAATCCCTGTTTAAGGGCTTTGAGTGTAGTATTTGATCCTGTAATTATGCTTTTATCTCCACCTGGTAAAAAACCAAGATTAAAAATTATACCCTTTACTTCATTAATATCTATATAATTTAGCATATTTTCATGATTGGCCTGTATCAATTTGACTCTAGTCTCTAGATTATTCTTCTTTAATAACTTTTCAGTATTTCTAATAGCTTTATCTTGTATATCAAAAGCAAAAACATGGCCACTATTCCCAACAAGTTCCGCTAAAAAAACTGTATCTTTACCATTTCCCGCAGTTGCATCTATAACTTTATCTCCTCTGGAAACATGTCTAGCTAATAAAAAATGCGAAAAGGAAACCCCCTGCATAAAGTCCTTCTTAACTTTTTTTCCATTATCATTCATATTTTTGCCCCCATCAATTATAATCATTCATTATCTAAGTCAATAGATTCTTTTTTACTTTCCTTATCCGGACGATTATTTTGCAGAAACATATAGTCATATATACTTAAGCCTACTGCAACTATTGCAATTGTCAGTGGAAAAAGATCTACTTTATTATTAATTAATAATGTATACAAAAAAACAATTAAAAACCATAAAAATATAATAAACAGTATAAGCTTTAAATATTTTGACAAATTAAATCTCCTCTCTATAACAACATCTGTGTATAGAACTTTTACTAATACATAAATTTCTTAAAAACTTCGCTTTTTTACAGTATAATATATTTATGAAAACTATTTATTCTACACTTTTGTTTCCAGAAAACAATATCCTTTATGAAAAGAAATTTCACCTGTTTCAATAGAAATAGAATAGGAAAAAATTGGTCCATCTATTACAACTGTATGATATTCACCATTTTCTCCTGCAGGATCAATTCCAATATCAGTAAATTCTTTTACTAAGTCTTTTGTAATAATTTGACCTAAATATTTTTGATCAAGGTATTCTTTATTTAAAGAAACAATCATTGCTTTAAAACCTGCATTAATAAATTTATCCAATAACTCCTGTCGGGTTTTCTTCCAGAGGGGAAGATATGCTTCCATATCTACCTGTGAACAAACTCCTTCTACCCATTTTCTATGATCTATATTATCTATATCACCAAAAACACCATTTTCAAAACCTTCTTTTTTTAATTCACCTAATATATTAATGAAATTTTCTTCATAATTATCCCAGGTAGTTGGACATGTTGTCAAAGGAATATTAAGAGAATTAGCCTGAGCTTCCAATACTTCCTGAGATAAACCATGTGATCTGGATTTCTCTGCATCTTCTCTTAACATTGTTAATAATTTACCCGCTTTATTACCTTCATTAATTATTGAATATAAAGCAAGGCATGAATCTTTTCCACCACTCCAGGATGAAAAAAAATTATTCATTTTTAACACTCCTATATTTTTTTATTTTATTTAAAGATAAATATATAATGGGCAAATAAATTATTAGTTATATTGCCTTTTTACCTTTATTGACACCATTTTTCTCTACCAGGGCAACAATAACAACTGAAATTATAATAAAAATACTACCTATTATATGATACCAGCATAGAATTTCATTTAAAACTATAACACCTACTACCATACTTGTTATTGGTTCAAGTGTACTTAATATTGTTGCTGTTGATGGTTTGATTACTTTCAAGCCTATCTGTAGGGAAACCATACCAATAAAATTACTGAGGGTAGCACCTGCCACTACACTAATTAAACCCTTATAATTATAGCTTAAGTTTAATTTACCCATAAGTAAACTTTCCGCAACAATTATGTAAGTATTAAAGAGTGATACATAAAAAACTATTACAAAGGGATTTACTTCTTTCATATCTTCTCCGGCAACTACCAGTATAAAATAGGCATACAAAAATCCTGATACAATAGCCAGTGTTACACCTATTATACTAATGTTTTCAAAGGAACCAAAACCAACAAGAAAATATATACCCAAAAAAGCAATTACTAAGGAAATAATCTTACGCCAATCAACTTTTTCATTGTAAATAGCAATTGATGCTATCATTACAACAACCGGGTAAATAAAATGTAAAGTCATTGCCAGTCCAGTAGGCAGATAATTATAAGACATAAATAACAGTATCAATAAGAGGGAATAACCAAAAATACTGAGTCTAAATAAAATTTTCATTTGTTTTTTTGTTATTTTATAATCTATATTTTTAATTCTAATAAAAATAAAAATCTCAACACAGGCAAAAAGAGATCTATATAAACTAAAAGTAAAGGGATTAAAACCATTCGCATAAGCAGTTTTTGCAAAAAAAGGTATAAAACCAAATATAAAAGCAGAAAATAGTGTTATTAATATTCCCTTTGTTTTATTCATATATTAGCACCTCTTAACAGTAATAAGACTTCTTTTCAATTGATTATATTGCTAATATCCATTCTTTTATTAAAGAAAAAACCAATTCTTTATTATTTTCATTATGCAACTCATGATAGTAACCCTTGAGTTCATTAAATCTACATTCTTTTCCAGCTTTATGAGCAAATTCCTTGCTTCCATCTATAGAAGTAATTTTATCTGCAGTTCCGTGAAGTATTAAAGCTGGAATTTCAAGTTCATCCGCATGTTTTATAGCCCATTTTCCTGCTTTATAAACTTCCATAAATAACCTGGCTGAAATCCTATCATGGACAAGATTATCTTTATCATATTCTTTTTTAATATCTTCCTCATGAGTAAGTTGTGTACTATCAATACCATTACCCATAGTAAAACGGGGCCATATATAACTCATAATAAAACCCAATAATAATTTTATTAAAGGGGGGCTGGTTTCCATTTCCAACCAGGGTGCACTCACAATAAGCCCTGATAAACTCTGATCTTTACGAAGGGCATAATTTAAAACTAAATTTCCGCCCATACTGTGTCCGTATAGAAATACTGGTAAATGAGCTGAAAACTTTTTTTGTGCCTCAGTTAGCAATATATCTATATCATCCATTAACACTTCATATGATGATATATGCCCCCTTTTACCCCCTGATTTCCCATGACCATGTAGATCAATAGTTACTACAGAAAATTTTAATTGCCCAAACATTTGCACAAAATCTCCTCCATAACGACCACCATGTTCGCCCAAACCATGGACAAGACAGATAACACCTTTATTATCTGCTTCCGGTATCCAACCCTGTATATATAAATCTTCTCCTCTTACAGATTGATACGTATCCTCAAAATGTTCTAATAACATAAATGCAAATCAACTCCTGAAAATATTGAAATCTATTTATCACTATACAATTAATCTAAATTTATAATAATTGCCAACATATATAATTCTACCATATATTTAATATTATGCAAAGGAATTGAGCTTAGGTTTAATAATTTTTTGAATATTTAATATATAAATGATAAAAAACAACTCACAAAAAGGTTAGATTGAATAAATTGCAAATTTTTTATTAAGAATCTTGGTAAAAAGAATTATTTAATTACAACAAACAAAATAATATCCCTATTTTTCATTTCCTTTGTGCAAATATATAAATATTTTGGCTTTTTAAGCTTATATTCAACCATAATTTAGGCAATTACGAGAATTCAGGCCATTGACAGATAGTAAAATATATGTTACTTTTATTTTGAAATTTATTAAATTATATTAAATTTAAAAAATACTTCTCATTATATTCTTTCTTTAAAGCACTCAAGACAGACTATTTACAACTTAATAACAATGAATTTATCGGTGATTTTAAATATAGTCAGGGTAAGACACAACAGTTATAA
>CAYRVO010000154.1:0-4402 GCA_964427565.1 uncultured Halanaerobiales bacterium
AGATCTTCGTTGCTTGAAGTTTTAAAACAGGATTATATGCGAACTGCGCGGGCTAAGGGATTGAGATTTTTTAATCTCTTTATTCATGCCCTCAAGAATGCAGCTATTCCTATTATAACTGTCTTCGGTATGCAGTTTGGACGCTTTATGGGTGGTGCTGTTTTAACAGAAACAGTATTTGCCTGGCCGGGGATGGGTAAATGGCTACTTGATGGTATATATAAACGTGATTTTCCTGTCGTTATTGGTGGAGCTTTGACGGTAGCCTTTCTATTTGTACTGGTAAATTTAATTACTGATTTAACATATACATTTCTTGATCCAAGGATTAAATATTGAGAATTGGGGAGTTAGTTAAGAGATGAAAAATGAAATTAAACAACAGGAACAACAAAATATAAGTGAAGAAGAAAGGAAATATCAAAAAACCAGTCTGATAGCTGATGCCTGGAAACGGCTACAGCGTAACAAACTGGCAGTTGTAGGAATGATAATTTTACTTATATTCATTATTATGGCGATTTTTGCTCCTGTTATTGCCCCCTATGATCCTATAAAAATACACTGGGGAGATGAGGCTTTACCGCCATTCTGGATGCAGACTGCCAGTCAGGATACTGTTGTAGATGAAAAAAATACAGTTGAGCCGGCCGGTGAAAGTTCTGCTGATCAGGAACAGGAGTGGAACACTAGTGGTGAAAACAGTAGTTCTCAGTCAAATTCTGACTGGAGTACAGGAGATACAGAAAATAATAGTAAATCACAGGAAGAATCAGGATGGAGTAGTAGTTCTGACTCTTCAGCTGATGATAGTAGTGAAGGTAGCTGGAATTCACCGGAACCAGACTCCAATGATAGTGAATGGAATACATCTAATTCAGAAGAGACTGAGGGAGAGAGCAGTACCGGGGGGGACTGGACATCAGGTTCTGAAAGTAGTACCAGTGATGAAGTTTTTCAGGGAAAAGCTGCAGATGAAGATAAAGAAACTGTAGCTTCTAAAAGTTCAGATAACTTTTATTTTCTCGGTACTGACCAGATGGGGCGTGATCTCCTTTCACGGATAATTTATGGAGCACGTTTAACATTAATAGTTGGTCTGGTTTCAGTATCTATTTCCCTTATTATTGGTACACTGCTTGGACTTTTGTCAGGTTTTTTCAGTGGTATAGTAGATACTATAATAATGAGGTTTATGGATATATTATTATCCTTTCCCTATATATTGCTGGCTATATTTATTGTTTCTATTTTGGGACGCGGATTGATAAATGCCATGATTGCTATTGGAGTAGTTGGTACACCGCGATTTGCCCGGGTAGTCAGAAGTCAGGTATTAACAGTAAAGGAACAGGAGTATGTGATGGCCTCGCGGACACTGGGAGCCAATAATATGTGGTTAATCAGCAGACATATATTTGTTAATTCTCTATCACCATTGATTGTCCAGACGACGATGAGTCTGGCTTCCGCTATTCTTTATGCGGCAGCACTTGGTTTTTTGGGTCTGGGTGCCCAGGCCCCAACACCTGAGTGGGGAGTTATGCTTTCTGATGCCCGTTCAGCGATGCTGACTGCACCCTGGGTGATAACATTTCCCGGGATAGCAATAATACTCTGTGTTCTTGGATTTAATTTGCTGGGTGATGGTTTAAGAGATAGTCTGGATCCGCGGCAAAAGAGATAACAGAAGTTGAGGTGTAGATATGAGCAGTAAGAATAAATTACTTGAAGTAAACAATTTAACAACCTGTTTTGATACAGATGATGGTAAAGTTACTGCCATTGAAGATATAACTTTCGAGTTAAATCAGGGTGAATCTCTGGGTATACTCGGTGAATCCGGCTGTGGGAAAAGTGTTACGGCTTTATCCATAATGGACCTGCTTCCGGAGGGAGTTGGTTATGTGGATAATGGTGAAATATTTTTTGAGGGTGAGAATTTATTACATGTAAAACGGGAACAGATGAGGAGTTATCGGGGAAATAAGATATCAATGATCTTTCAGGAACCGATGACATCACTTAATCCGGTTTTTAAGGTGAAAAAGCAGTTAACCGAGGTATATTTAACCCATCAGAATATGAATAAAAGTGAAGCAATAGAGCAATCAATTAAAATACTGGATATGGTTGGTATTCCTGATTCTGAGCCCACATTAGAAAAATATCCCTATGAACTTAGTGGGGGTATGAGGCAGAGGGTAATGATTGCTATGGCTTTAGCCTGTCGCCCGGCAATGTTAATAGCTGATGAACCGACAACAGCTCTTGATGTTACTATTCAGGCTCAGATATTAAAACTGATGGATGAATTGAAGGAAGAAATCAATACTTCAATAATGTTAATCACCCATGATTTGGGTGTAATTGCCCAAATGGTAGAAAGGGTACTGGTTTTTTATGCAGGACATATTGTAGAAAAGGCTGATATTAAAACCCTGTTTTCAGATCCTAAACATCCCTATACAAAGGGATTAATAAGATCAATTCCCAAACTGGGACAGAAGCGGGAAAGGTTAGATACAATCCGGGGAATTGTACCTTCACCCTATAATTTCCCCCGTGGTTGCCGTTTTAACCCCCGCTGTGATCAGGCAATGGATATTTGCCGTAAGCAAGAACCCCCTGTAGTAAAAATTGGTGAAGGACATTATACAAAATGCTGGTTACATGCAGATAAAGGAGGGGGAAGTTAATAATGAGTGAAGAGACAATTCTTACAGTAAAGGGTTTAAAAAAATATTTCCCCCAGCATTCCGGTTTTTTTAAACAGAATGTTTCCTATCTTAAAGCAGTTGATGGAATTAACTTCACTGTTAAAGAAAATGAAACCCTGGGTTTAGTGGGAGAATCAGGTTGTGGTAAGAGTACAACCGGTCGTACTATTCTTCGTGTCTATCCCCCTACAGATGGTGAAGTTGTCTTTCGGGGTCAGAATATAGCTCAACTGGAAGGCAAGGAATTTCAGAAATTGCGCAAAGATATGCAGATGATATTTCAGGATCCATTCGCATCTTTAAATCCGCGAATGACTGTTAAAAATATAATAGCTGAGGGAATGAAAATCCATAATATAGGTAACCGTAAATCAAGGATGGATAGAGTAGAAGAATTGATGACAACAGTTGGCCTAAGGCCGGAATATATGTACCGCTATCCACATGAATTTTCCGGTGGTCAGAGGCAGAGAATTGGTGTTGCCAGAGCACTGGCCCTTGATCCCAAAATGATAATTTGTGATGAACCAGTGTCTGCCCTTGATGTTTCAATTCAGGCTCAGGTTATTAATTTGTTAATGGATTTACAGAAAGAGTTTAATCTTTCATTTATATTTATTGCCCATGACCTATCAGTTGTAGAGCAGATAAGTGACAGGGTAGCAGTTATGTATCTGGGTAAAATAGTGGAATTAACAGATAGTGAGAAACTTTATAGTAATCCACTTCATCCCTACACAAAGGCTCTACTGGCCTCTGTACCAAAAACAGATCCCGAGCAACCGATGGGTGATGTAGCACTTAAAGGAGATATACCAAGCCCTGTAAATCCACCTTCGGGTTGTCGTTTCAGAACAAGGTGTCCTAAAGCTTTTGATCTCTGTAGTAAAGAAGAACCAGAGTTCAAAGAATATGAAGATGGACATTATGCGGCATGTCATCTGCTTGATTGAAAGAAAATAAGCCGGTCAATTATTTTACTTGGCCGGCTAAAAATAAAAAAGCAGCAAGATAAAATAATGCAAAAAAAGGCAGAAAATTATAACAATTAAAAAATTATTCTAAAAAAGTAAAAAATATTACAAAATATCCCAAAAATATTGACAAATACATCCCAGCATCATACAATAAAAGTAAATTATTGTAAAAGAGAGGAGGCAGTAGTGGATTCCTATAAAGAGTTAGGTAATATTAGTGAGTGTATAATGATCAGGGAAATGCAGAAAAAACTTCATGGTCAAAAAAAAGACGGAAAGAAAAGAGAAGGAGATGAGTCTTCCGAGGTAAATAAAAGCAAAGATGAGGAAAATAGGAAAATAAAGTGTATTTTTTGTGGAAGTAAGAATAATTTACATAAATATTTGGGTAATTATTACTGCCATAATTGTTATAGAGAATTACAAAAACTGTCTTTAGATGATTGCTGACTGAAAATAATTTTACCCAAAGAATTTTAATAACCGGTGTACTCTAGTAAATCTATTTAGGGTATACCGGTTATAATATTTTGGTTAAAAATATCTATATGTTATTGGCAAGAACCCCAAAATAATATTCTTTTGAGATATTTTTTTGAGAAGGGAGGTATAAAATAGTTTATATAGAATAATTAATCTAATAACGTAAATATTTATTGTAGAGGCAGGAGGAAATTAGTTAATGGAAGATAGAAATTATCTATT
>CAYRVO010000155.1:0-4390 GCA_964427565.1 uncultured Halanaerobiales bacterium
TCTCTTGTTGTTAATGAATAATCAACATCACTTTCCATTTCCGCACGGGTAGCCTCAAATTTTTTGGCAGTACAGGGCATAATCGATACAACCACAAGATCTTCCAGAGGGATATCATACTTTTCAGCATAATAACTCCTGGCAACTGCTCCAAACATTTGCTGTGGTGATTTACAGGTTGAGACACTACTAATAAATTCTGGATAATAATGTTCCAGGAACTTAATCCAGCCTGGACTACAGGAAGTAAACATGGGTAATGTATCATCATTTTTTATTCTTTCCAGCAATTCAGTACCTTCTTCCATAATAGTAAGATCAGCTGTAAAGTTAGTATCAAACACTTTATCAAAACCAAGTTTTTTCAGTGCTGCAACCATCTCACCGGTTACAATTGTACCGGGCTCCTCGTCAAAAGCCTCAGATAAGGCAACTCTAACAGCAGGTGCTGTTTGAACTATTACATGTTTATTTTCATCATATAAAGCATCCCATACTTCATCTACATACTCTACTTCAGTTATAGCACCAGTTGGACATACCAGTGAACACTGGCCGCAAAGTACACAGGGACTTTCTGATAAATCATTATAAAATGAAGGATCAACCACTGTTTCAAAGCCTCTCCCATCAACAACTATAGCTTTTACTGATTGTACTTCATGACAGACAGCTACACAGCGGCGGCATAATATACATTTTTCCGGATCCCTGTATAAAGCAGGAGTGGATTCATCATTAGCAAAACTATTTTTTTTGCCGTCAAAGCGAATATCTCTAATACCCATCTTTTCTGCCAGTTCTCTTAACTCACAATCCTCACTCTTCAAACAGGTAGTACAATCACCTTCATGATTTGATAACAGTAATTCTAAGTTTAATTTTCTTGTTTTCCTGACCCTTTCAGTATTGGTCTTAACTCTCATACCCTCAGTAACAGGTGTAATACAGGAAGCAACTAGTTTACCAGATTCTTCTAATTCTACCAGACACAATCTACAGGCACCTATTTCATTAATTTCTTCCATATAACATAGTGTGGGAATTTCTTTCCCTATTCCACGTGCTGCTTCTAAAATTGTAGTTCCCGGTTCAACTTCTACCACTTCATCATCAATCCATATTTGAATGTTTTTATCTGACATCACTTTATTCCCCCTTTACTTATCTTCTATATCACAGCGTAAACAACGGCTTGCTTCTTCTACTGCCATATCTTCTGAATATCCTTTTTCAACTTCTTTAAAGCCTCTTTTTCTTTCGGATAGTAAAATAGTTGGCATTTTCACTCTTTGTTTTTCTTCTTCCAGAATTGAAGCAGATAATTCTCTGGGTCTATTTTCTTTAGTAACTACAACTCCATTACCCCCCAGATATTCATCAATTGAACAGGCAGCTTCTTTACCATGTTTAACTGCTTCTACAACTGTAGCTGGTCCTGTAACACAGTCTCCACCGGCAAATATCCCGGAAACATTGGTAGCATTATCATTGTCAATATTAACTCTATTATTATCTAATTTAACTTCAACCTCTCCACTATTAAAACTATTATCCACATTTTGCCCAACAGCGGAAATTACTATATCTGCATCTATTATAAAAGAAGAATCTTCTATAGCCTGAGGGCTTCTTCTACCACTTTTATCAAATTCTCCACCTTCTATCCTGACACATTCCAGACCTTTAACTTTTCCATCTTCTCCAATTATTTTTACTGGATTTACAAGGCAGTTCATGTTTACCTGTTCATATTCAGCTTCTTCTATCTCTTCTAGATGTGCAGGCATATCTTCTTTTCTTCTGCGGTAGATAATATTTACATTTTCTGCTCCCAGCCTTACCATATTTCTTGCTACATCAATAGCTGCGTTTCCGCCACCAATTATAGCTACTTTTTTATTATTCATATCAATATCTTCTTTGAGATTTATCTTCTTTAAAATATCTATACCAGAATAGACACCATCAAGTTCTTCTCCTTCAATACCAAGCTTTCTATCTTCATGAGCTCCTACTCCCAAATAGATAGCTTCATAACCTTCTTCTTTTAATTCCTGTAGTGTAATATCTTCACCTATTTTTGTATCAACTACAATTTCAACTCCCATAGTAGTTAAAACAGTAATTTCTTCATTTAATAACTCTTTAGGTAAACGATACTCAGGAATTCCCACTGCTAACATTCCACCTACAACAGGTAATGCTTCAAAAATTGTAACCTGATAACCTTTTTTACGTAAATAAAAAGCTGTGGTTAATCCTGAAGGACCCGAACCAATTACTGCCACCTTCTTGTTTTTTTCATCGGCAATAGTTGAAACAGGAAAACCCCCTTCATTATTCATTACATAATCACTTGCAAATCTTTTTAATTCTCTTATAGCTAGTGATTCATCTATTGAATTCCTATTACAGGAATTTTCACATAGATTATAACAAACTCTTCCACAAATAAGGACAAGTGGATTTTCTTCCTGAACTACTTTATAGGCTTCTTTATATTTACCCTGACGAATCAGATCTATATACATTGGTACATCTACATTTGCCGGACAGGCATTTTGACATGGTGAAGTAAATAATGGAGCACACCGGGAAGCCCGGCAGTAATTATCTTCTATATGCTCTAAATATTCATCTTTAAAATAACGGATAGTACTTAATACAGGATTGGGAGCCGTTTGTCCAAGTCCACAAAATGCAGAATCTTTGATTTGTTCTCCCATTTCAATTAATAAATCCAGATCTTCCATAGTCCCTTCACCATTTGATATCTTTTCCAGTATTTCTAACATTCTGGTTGTTCCTATACGGCAGGGTGTACACTTTCCACATGATTCATCTTTACAGAAGTCAACAAAATATTTTGCAAGATCAACCATACATGTCTGTTCATCCATGACAATTAAACCACCAGAACCCATTATTGTTCCCAATTCCTGCAATGAATCATAATCAATTGGTACATTTAAATATTCTACCGGAATACAACCTCCTGAAGGTCCTCCAGTTTGAGCAGCCTTGAATTTACCATTATCCTCAAGACCACCCCCAATATCAAATATAATTTCACCCAACTTGGTTCCCATAGGAATTTCCACAAGGCCATTATTTTGTATTTTGCCGGCCAGGGCAAAAACTTTTGTCCCTGGACTATCTTCAGTTCCAATAGATTTAAACCATTCTTTTCCCTCACGAATTATCGCAGATACATTAGCAAGGGTTTCAACATTATTTATTACTGTAGGTTTACCCCATAAACCAGATTCTGCTGGATAAGGCGGCTTGGGTCTGGGTTCACCTCTTTTACCTTCTATTGAAGCAATTAAAGCAGTTTCTTCACCACAAACAAAGGCTCCTGCTCCCAGTCTAATATGAAGATCAAACTCAAAATCAGTACCAAAAACTCCTTTACCAAGAAAACCCATTTTACGGGCATCATTAATAGCTTTCTTCAGTCTTGAAATTGCCAGAGGGTATTCAGCCCGACAATAAATATATCCATTATTAGCTCCAATTGCATAACCAGCTATAGCCATCCCCTCTATTAACCTATGGGGGTCACCTTCCAGTATACTGCGGTCCATAAAAGCACCGGGATCTCCTTCATCAGCATTACATATTATATATTTATCATCACTATCCTGATTATAAGCAAATTTCCATTTTAAACCAGTCGGGAAACCAGCTCCACCCCTACCCCTGAGTTTAGCATCAGAAATTTCTTCAATAACTTCTGCAGAAGTCATCTCTGTAACAGCTTTACCCAGAGCCATATATGCATCATTCAATATAGCTTCTTCTATATTTTCAGGATCTATATTTCCACAATTATTGAGAACAATCCTCTCCTGTGCGGCAAAGAAATTAGAATCATCGGGAATGGTCCATCCAGAAACAATATTTCCTTCAATTATACTTTCCGATACCAGTTTGCGAGCTCTTTCTTCATCTACATCACCATATAATACACTGGTATTTCCCTGTCTTATTTCCACTAATGGTTCACGGACACACAATCCTAGACAACCAGTCTTCGTTACTTTTACATTTTTTAAATTTCTTTTTTCTATTTCGTTTTCAATTACAGCCAGTACTTCTTCAGCACCTGCAGCAATACCACAGGTTCCCATACCTACAATAATTTTTGTATCTTCATCAACATTCATCTTTTTTATTATTTGTTGCTTAATATTACTCAGTTCTGATAATGAAGTTACTCTATTACCATCAACACCTGTTAAATTTCTTACTTCCTCCATTTACTTAACCCCCTTACATTTCACCATTTTTATATTTTTCCAGTATACTTATTGCTTTTTCAGAATTCAATAAACCATGAGCTTTCCCATTAACTGTCATAACAGGTCCTAAACCACAGGCTCCA
>CAYRVO010000156.1:0-4360 GCA_964427565.1 uncultured Halanaerobiales bacterium
GGAGGTTTTGGGCATTCAACAAAATTTCCAACCGCACATAAATTATTATTTTTGTTACGTTATTGTAAGAGGACAGAAGAAGAAAAAGCACTAAAAATGGTAGAAGAAACATTACAGGAAATGCGTAAAGGTGGTATATATGACCATCTGGGTTTAGGTTTCCATCGCTATGCTATGGATAGAAAATGGTTGATACCGCATTTTGAAAAAATGTTATATGATCAGGCATTATTAGCTTATACATATATAGAAGCATATCAGGCAACCAATAAAGATATTTATAAAAAGATAAGTAAAGAAATATTTACATATCTAAAAAACAGGCTTTATTCTTCAGAAGGAGCATTTTATGCAGCAGAAAACGCAGAAAGTGAGGGACAAGAGGGAAGGTACTATTTATGGAAAAAAGAAGAAATAAAAAAAATATTAAATAAAAGAGAAATGAATGTCTTTAATGAAATATATAATTTGAATAATATTAATGAATTTACAAATGAAAATATAAATAAATATACTCTTTCTTTAAAGAATATAGAATATGTAACTAGTAATGAATATAAAAATATTAATGATAAATTATTAAAACACAGGGATAAACGTGTTAAACCTTCTGTAGATGATAAAATATTAACAGATTGGAATGGATTAGTAATGGCTGCTTTAGCCCGGGCAGGGGGGATTTATAATAATAAGAATTATATAAATACTGCTGAAAAATTATATTCTTTCATTGAAAAAAATATTATAATTGATGATGGGAAATTATATCATTGTTATTGTAAAGGAGAAGCCTCTGTAGAAGCAAATATTGATGATTACAGTTACCTTATCTGGGGTTTATTAGAATTATATGAAGCAACATTTAATTATAAATATATAAAAAAAGCCGAAAAATTAGTTAGTTATACAAGGGAAAATTTTTGGGATGAAAAGAATGGTGGATTTTATTTTGCATCTAAAAATAAAAAAGATCTAATAATAAAACAAAAGGAAATTTATGATGGGGCTTTACCTTCTGGTAATTCTATTATCTGCTGGAACTTAATTAGATTAGCTCATATTACAGATAATATGAAATATTTAGATATGGTTGAAGATATTGTAGCAACTTTTTTAAAACAGGCTATGAATTCTCCTTCTAACTACTGTCAATATTTTTGCGCACTTGATTCTTTAATTGGACCTTTTAAAGATATATTTATAACTGGATATAAAAATGATAAAAGAACAGAGAAGATGTTGAATACACTTAGAGAGAATTATATACCCAAAAAAACTATAGTATTTCAAGATCAGGAATATTATAAAAACAAAGACAAGAAAATACGCAAGTATGCAATGACTAATGGCAAAGCAACAGCTTATATATGTAAAAATTTCACCTGTAGTAAACCAACAAATAATGTTGAAGAAATGTTAGATAAGATAAACAATTAAATATTAGCCTCCATAGGTTATATCTTGATTATTATACCATTCAAGGGCATTATAAAAGTGTTCTTCTTTAAATTCAGGCCATAGATCATCAACAGTATAAATATCTGCATAAATGGATTGTACAGGTAAAAATCCACTTAATCGTTTGCGTGCTCCCCATCTTATTATAAGATCAACCCTGCTTATCTTTTTTGATTTAAGAGAATTATGTACTTTCTTTTTACTTCTATAATTTTCATTTTTATTAAATAAATTTCTTAAATCCCAGTGCCAGCCATAATTAACAAGAAAATTTACTTTTATATTACCTTTACCAAATTTAATTCTATCTTCTGTATATTGTTTTAACTCGTTGGGAAACATTTTTGTTTCTGTATTACCTACTACGAGGAGATATGCATCTTTATTAGACAGCATTTTAACAGCATTTATACATGCTTTACGAAATGCTTTTGTTTGTGTGGATGGTCTTTTTGTATTATCCATTGTAAAACCATAATATGTTATTTCATTTATACCTTCTCGTTTACATAATTCATATAATTTTATTCCCGGTTGAAGCCCACTTTTATATCCTTTTTCACGGCTTAAACCATTATTTTCTGCCCATCTACGATTACCATCAGGTATAATACCTATATGATCTGGTTTATGCAATGAAATTCCTCCTTTCTTATCAATATTATTTTCAAAAAGAGGAATTTTTAATCATAAAAAATATATATTTAATTTAAAAACTTATCAAAAGTGAATTTTCATCGGCATAGGTAGCTATAGTTGGTCCCATAGAAGTAATAATTATATTATTAAAGTTGTATTTGTTTTCAACACACTTCTTGAATTTTTCTGCTTTTTCTAGACACTTATAATGAGCAATCCCCAGTGTCTTATTCTCAAAATTATTTTCAGTTTCACCAATTATATCGACTAGTTTATGAAAAGCTTTTTTAGAACCCCGCACTTTTTTAAAAAGTTTTATATCTCCCTTAATGTTCTTACCTAGAATTAATTTTATATTAAGAATAGATACTAATTTACCCATAATTTTATTTAATCTTCCACTATTAATTAAATTATTTAAATTATCAAGAAGGAAAAAAGTTTTTAGATTTTTGCTATAATCTTCGACAGAAGTAATAATTTCATTTATAGAATTATTATTTTTAATTAATTCATTTAATTTAAGTAATATAAGTCCCTGACCTATAGATGCATTTAAAGAATCAAATATATGTATAGAATTATTATTATCATGTTTTTTGTTATACAGTTTTTTAGCCAGTAATGCATTATTATAACTACTACTTAAAGCTGACGATATTGTAACAATAAAAACATTATTTACATCAGTAATATAATTCATGAAATCAGCAGGTGAAGGACTAGCAGAAGATGGTGATTCTTTACAATTATTTAATTTACTATAAAACTCTCTATTTGTGATATTTATTTTTTCTTTATAAATATTATTATTAAATATTAAAGACATGGGGACAATATCAATATTTAATTTTTTTAATAAGTTTTCCGGGAGATCATAACAGCTATCGGAGATAATTTTTGTATTCATTAAAATCATTCCTAAAATTATTTAATATTTCTATAGTAATTAGAAATATTATATTTACTTTAGTTATTCTACGAAAATTTAGCAACACCTTTAATTTATCTAAAAAATCAAAAAAATATACAGGTTCATATAAAAACAGAAATAATAAAGGTAATTATTAACAATAATAATAAAATAATCCACATAATAATATTTTATCCACAGGTAAAAATAAATTATCCACAATTTAAGTATTTCGCAAAATAAACATTTTGCGAAAAGATAGATAAAAATAAATAAATACTACATATATCTTTTAGATTAACAAAAAATAAAATAATTGCAGTATTTATTTTGTTTATTGAATTGATTATTTATTACAAATTTTAACTTCTGAAATTATATATAGCATTAATTTGAAACTAAGAACTCACGTAAGACTACACTTACTCCAATATCATCTGAATCTGTATTTGTATTAGAATTTGCAAGTACACTTCTATTTAATGCCATAATTGCTCCGATAGTATTGGCAGATACGTTTACTGTATTATCCATTGTAGCAGTATTATTATTTATGCTCATATTATAGGAGCTAAATCCAATTACAGTCCTTGCTGAGGGATTTAAATTACTTATATTATTTAGATTAACCTCAATTTTATAATTTGGTTTAGATACTAAATTACTTATATGGGATATATCAGGAGCACTATCATCACTGCTAGCAATATTTTCGCAATCAATACTTATAAATTCTTTATTATCACTATCATATACTATTTCATTGATATCAAAAGTTAATTCACCACTTTTATTTATAACTTGTTCACTATCGTTTTCACCTTCAATTGTGAATTCATATGTAAATATTATATTACGTGCTGTTAAAATTCCTTTGGTATTACCCGGTGGATCACCTACATCTACAAGTACACTGGAATTTGTTCTTGACCATTCATAATCTTCAATGTTATTGATGGGAAAATTGCTAATATTTGCTTGATTTGTTAAAGATGAAAGCATATTATCAAAAGCAAGATCAATCATTTCACCCGGTCCTTCTTTATTTTCCAGTGCTGTTTCAATAATAGTTCCGGTTATCATCTTCGTTATAGCTGTACAACTAGTTATAAGAATTACCACAAATAAAATACATAATAATAAACTAAATTTTTTCTTCATAATTGATTACCCCCTTTTAAATTTAATATAAAAATTAAAACTTATTAAATATATTTATTATATTCGCTAATATATGATGATTTCCTTTATTTTTTTAAATTATTTACTGCAAAACAGGTACCTTTATTATTTGGCCGGGTTGTAAAATGGAATTATCTATATTATTAATTTCTTTGATTTGATATACAA
>CAYRVO010000157.1:0-1583 GCA_964427565.1 uncultured Halanaerobiales bacterium
AATATTAATACAGAAAAACTGAGCATATATAATAAAATTAATAAATAATAAAATCCCTGTTTCTTATCTATATATCTTTTGGCTGCCAGAGCAGTAAACATAGTTAATAAAATACCAGTACTTACAAATAATATATTGATATAACTAAATTCAAAGTTCTGCATAATAATTTCCTGCAATTTATTAACCCCCCAGACCAAGAACCAGATAATTCCCGGCACTCATCAATACCTTTACCGCTGCCTTTAAGGGAATATCTAAAATTTTACAAAAAACACCGGTTAGCACTATTAACCCGGCAAAAATATAAATTATATATTTAACTATATTCTTATTATAAAAATCATTAACTGTTTTTTCTTTTTCAGCAAAATTATTTTTTATATCTGATTCATAACCATATGATACAAAACGGAAATAATATATGACAGAAATAATACTGCCCAGAATAACTACAGCAGTTCCGATATAATGGTTTGTTTCTAAAAAAGCAAGCACAATATACCATTTACTTATAAAACCAATTAAGGGTGGTAAACCTATCATACCCAGCATAGCTACTATACAACTTATAAAAACTCCATTATTTTTATGAGCTACTCCTTTAAAATCTTTAAAAAAGTGACTCGGAGTGAATTTCAATAAATAACCGGTGCCCGTAAATAAGGTTGCTTTCATAAGCATATGGGCAAAAACATGTAATAAACCAGCATATAATGCCACTTCAGTATTAAGTGCAAATACAGCCATTATAAGACCAATATTCCCTACAGTAGAAAAAGCCAGCATCCGTTTAATATCATCAGCCTGCAGGGCAAAAAAATGTCCAATAAGACTGGAGAAAAGTCCAAGCCCCATTATAAATGTATCTAAACCAGCATTCTGGATAAAGTTAAAGCCAATAACAAACCAGAATATACGCAGGAAAATATAAAGATAGATTTCCAGTATAACACCTGAGAGCAAGGCACTGATCGAACTAGGACAGGCACTATGTGCCAGAGGAATCCAGAAATGAAAAGGGAATATACCCAATTTGATAAACAAAGCAAGCAAAAAACAGATTATTATACTGAGCTGGATACCATGAGCAATTTGGCCAAAGTTAGCTGCTATTTCACACATATCTAATGTATTAAGATTAAGCCAGATAAATATTATACCCAGCAGAAAAAAAACTCCTCCAATTAACCCATATATAATATATTTAATTGCTGCATCAGTAGAAATTTCATTATTTTCATATGCAATAAGGGGTGCAGAAATCAGAGACATTAATTCAAAAAATATAAAAATATTTAAAATATCTCCTGTTAATATAGTACCCTGCATCATTGCTATTACAAAAAATAGCATAATGTAAAATCCTTTTTGCTGAGCTGTTTTAAGTTCTTTTACTGTAACAGAATATATAATGATTAAACATAATGTTAAAGATGAAAAAACAGAAAAAAGCAATCCCAGACTATCTAAGCGCAAATGAATAGTATAAAACGGGAAACCCCAGCCAGTATTATACATTAAAGTTATTTCCTGTGCTTTTAGTCGTGTAAAATTACCAATCAACAAATTTAAAGCAATTA
>CAYRVO010000157.1:1683-4331 GCA_964427565.1 uncultured Halanaerobiales bacterium
TGCAAATACATATATAATGGAAGTAACCACTTTTTCCCTATAAAAATATTTCAAAACATGTCTCTCCTTTTTGGAACCTTTCACCTCGGTTTTTCTATATCCCCGTATTATAAATCGGAAATAATATATAACCGCTGTAATACTGCCCACAATTACAACAATAGCTCCAATATGATGGTCTACTTCCAGAAAAGCCAATAGTATATACCATTTACTAATAAAACCAATCATGGGCGGAATGCCCATCATACCGAGAGCAGCTATAATAAAACTGTTAAATACAATCCTATTTTTGTAGCCAACCCCTGCTAAGTCTTTAATATTATGGCTCGGAGTAAACTGCAATAAATATCCCGTTCCTGTAAATAATGTAGATTTCATCAGAAAATGACTGAAAATATGCATTAGCCCTCCGTAAAATCCTGCCTTTGTATTAAGGCTGAGTACAGCAATAATCATACTTACATGACCAATTGTAGAAAAAGCAAGCATTCTTTTTATATCATCAGCCTGCAGGGCAAATATATGTCCAAGCAAACAGGAAGCTAAAGATAAATAGACAATTAAATTAGACAGACCAATCTCCTGTAGAATACTGAAATCAAAAATTATCCAGAAAATCCTGATAAAAATATAAATGTATATCTTTAATAACAAACCTGAAAGAAGTGCACTAATTGAACTCGGACAGGCACTATGTGCTTTGGGTAACCAGAAATGAAAAGGAAATATTGCAAGTTTTATCAACATACTCAACAAAAAGAAGACTATTATTATTAACTGTGACCTCATATTTAATTCGGTAAAATTTGCAGCAATTTGTGCCATATTTAGAGTTCCTAAAGTGAAATATATTAAAATTACACCAATAAAAAATATTAAGCCACCAATAATTCCGTATATCATATATTTTATTGCTGCTTCTATACTATTTTGATCTCTTTTAAAAGCAACCAGTGGAGCAGAAGTAACTGTCAATAATTCTATAAATACATATAAATTAAAAATATCTCCTGTTAAAATTACCCCCTGCATAGCTCCAAAAACTAATAACAATAACACATAATATTTACCTTCATGGTGGCCGATAAAACCTATTGAATATATAACTAAAAGTAATAATGCCAGGGAAACAATAACTGAGAAAAATAATCCCAGACTATCCATTGCAAGATTTATCCCCAGGGGAGGCATCCAACCTCCAAGATGATAAGTTAAAGAGAAATCACCTGATTTTAACTGGCCATAATTATTTAATAATATATTTATATTTAGCAAGCTTTCAAAAATAACGGATATTACCAGCAAAGCCTTCCTTAATCTAAGATCTATCAAATCAATAAGTGGAATTAAAAATGCAGTAATAATAGGAATTAAAATTAATAATAAGATTTCAGTGTCCATTATTCATTTAACCCCTTTACCTCTTCTATTTTAATACTATTTTTTAATTTACTGAGTTCTATTACCAGTGTCAATAGTAAAGCAGTTGTACTGGCACCTATAACTATACCTGTTAATACAAGGGCCTGAGGAACAGGATCATTAAAAATTTCAATTTTTACTCCGGGTTGAACAATTGGTAAAACCCCTCCCTTATTGCTAAGAGATATTACCCAGAAAAAAACAGCTGATTCCATAATATTAAGTCCAATTACAACTTTTATAAGATTTTTTGCTAAAAATAATAAAGAAAATCCCAGCATAAACAAAATTATAAAAACTAAATTATATATCACTGTTTTCCAGCCCCTCCTCCAGTGTCTTCTGGATCATACTATAGAAAACAATGGCTAATCCAGCGCCTACCTTAAACCCAACACCTACATTGATGATTGGAATACTACCGGCACTCAATAAACTGCCAATTTCCCCATTCAGAAAATTTAAATTATCTAGAAAAGCTGTTTCAAATACTATCCCCATTATACCCATAAAAACAAATATTAGTGCTCCCCCGGTTTCCATTTTAGTTTTCATTTCAGTAGTAAATCTTTGCTGATCAAAAGCACTACCATAAACAATACAAAAAATTATTGATATAGCAGCCAGAATTACTCCTCCCTGAAATCCGCCCCCCGGTGAAAGGTGACCGTGTGTCATTAAATATAAACTGAACAAAAATATAAAAGGGGTTATAAAACCAAAAGTCCTCTTTACTATAAAGGTAAGACCGCGGGAAGAAACCGGAAGTGTTTTTCTTGATAATATAAGTACAACTCCGCTAACAGCAGCAAATATTACCGTACTTTCCCCCAGTGAATCAAAGGCTCTGTAATCAAAAAGAATAGCAGTTACCAGGTTCAGGGAACCCGTCTGCTCTACACCATAGTTTATATAATGTTCAGCTATTCCAGTGGGAATAGCTTTTCCTGCAGTTAAATAAGAAAAATTCAAAAATATAAGTACACCCAGGAAAGAGAGTATAGATATAACAAATATTTTCTTTTTCATATTACCTATCCTCCTTACAATGGCAATCTTCCCCTTCTCTTACCTTTGAGATAGCAGTCATAAAAATAGCCGTATTCAAACCGGTACCAATGACAACTTCAGCTAAAGCTACATCAGGGGCCTGATTTATAATATAGAGGGCAGTCAGTACCATAGAAAATATTGATAAAAAAATGATTGATATAAGTTCTTCA
>CAYRVO010000158.1:0-4330 GCA_964427565.1 uncultured Halanaerobiales bacterium
TGATGATGAATTTAAAAGAGAATTGAATTACTATTACAGACAATATATAGGTAGGGCTAATCCCCTGTATCATGCAGAAAAATTGAGTAAAAAATATGGAGCTAAAATATATTTAAAAAGAGAAGATTTAAATCATACCGGGGCTCATAAAATAAATAATACAATTGGTCAGGCCTTACTGGCCAGGAGAATGGGGAAAAAAAGAGTAATTGCTGAAACAGGTGCCGGACAACATGGTGTAGCAACAGCTACCGCCTGTGCCCTGATGGATATGAACTGTATCATATATATGGGGGAAAAAGATACAAAAAGGCAGGCTCTGAATGTTTTTCGGATGAAACTCCTGGGAGCAAAAGTTATCCCGGTAACAACAGGTGGCAAAATATTAAAAGATGCAGTTGACGAAGCATTAAAAGACCTGGTCAAAAACTACGAGGATACTTTCTATATGCTGGGGTCAGCAGTAGGACCGGATCCCTACCCTACAATAGTCCGTGATTTTCAATCTATAATTGGCAGGGAAGCAAAAAAACAAATATTTGAACATGAAAATAGATTACCTGATTATCTTGTGGCCTGTGTAGGTGGGGGTAGTAATTCTATCGGTCTCTTTCATCCCTTCTTAAAAGATACTGAAGTAAAAATGATTGGGGTAGAACCAGCTGGTATTGGTGAAAAACCCGGAGAAAATGCAGCACCATTAAACTTTGGAGAAGCAGGTGATATTCACGGTTTCAAGACCTATGTCCTAAAAGATAAACAGGGAGAAATTGCTGATACCCACTGTATAGCTGCCGGTCTTGATTACCCTGGTGTTGGACCCGAACACAGCCATTTGATGGAAACAGGAAGGGCCAAATATACATTAATTGATGACAAAGAAGCCCTCCATGCTTTCCGGGAATTATCAGAAGTAGAAGGCATTATTCCGGCCCTGGAAAGCTCTCATGCTATCGCCCAGGCATTAAAAATGGCTCCTGATCTGGATCAAGATGATATTATAATAGTTAATCTTTCCGGCCGGGGGGATAAAGATGTCCAGCAGGTATCAGAATTAATAGATCATAGTTAAAATTAGAGAAACTATTACTTCTAAAAATTAACAGGGCTGCTGTCTTTGTTTTGAGACAGCAGCTTTTTAAATTCAATATTTTTATAACACTCCCTGGGGGCAGCTTAAAAGGATTCTTTATTTCATCTTAATTTTGTGTACCCCTTTTTGCCAGTTTATCTGCATAATCATTCCACTTATCACCTGTATGACTTTTAACTTTCTTCCACAATATATCAATATTAGCTTTCCTTATATTATCCCTGTATTTCTTTGTCATGGGATTTTTAGCTCTATATTCACCGGTAATCCACTTTTCCAAATTTGCTAAATCATAATAAATAATTATTTTCTCTACATCATTACTTTCAGCCCAGGATACCGCCTTTTCTACCGCTTTTATTTCTCCTCCAACCTGATGGGAATTTATATAGATTGGATCATTTACAGTGCCGGATTCTTCTGTTACAATTTTATTGTTTTTGAGGACAACAAATCCATAACCTACCTGTTCATTCATATAGGAACCATCAACATAAACATGATAAGTTTCTCTATTATTTTTATCATCAGCTATAGCACTATATTTATTATTCCAGATTTGCTGTATGTCATCAACGATTGCTTTCTCCTGTAATTCATGGGTTTTGAGAGAAAAACTATCTTTACTCGGTTTATAATAGATAACAGCATTCCCTAAATTATCTTCTCCTCTATCTATTTCTAGTTTAATCATATAATCCCTGATCATTGCTATCCTCGATTCAAAACACCTGTCTGTCAATACTTTAATAAATTCAGATGCCCTAGCCTTTAATTCTTTTTCATATTTATAACCCACATGGAGCACTCCCCTCACCATTTTTAGTAGTAAATACTGGAAATATTGTTTGTAATACTATTTTACCTCCTGCTTATCCTAAATCTTACTCACCTTCCATAAAGGGATAACTATAATCTACAGGTGGATTAAGGTTTTCTTTAATTGCCCGTGGTGAAATCCAGCGCATGAGGTTCCACTTACTTCCTGCTTTATCATTTGTACCTGATTTTCTACTACCACCAAAGGGTTGTTGACCAACAACAGCACCGGTTGGCTTATCATTTATATAAAAGTTACCTGCTGCATGTCGTAATATATTTTGAGCTGTAACTACTGCTTTGTTATCAGTAGCAAAAATACTACCAGTTAAACCGTAGGGAGACGTCGCATTACAAAGTTCTAATGTCTCTTCAAATTTAGCTTCTGGATAAACATAAACAGTCAGTACAGGGCCAAATATTTCTTCCTCTATTGTCTTAAAATGAGGATCAGTTGTAACTATAATCGTTGGTTCAATAAAATAACCAACAGCATCATCATAATCCCCACCGGTAATAATTTCTGCTTCCTCTGCTTCTTGAGCATAATCTATATAACTACTAATCTTATCAAAGGCTGATTGATCAATAACAGCATTAACAAAATTAGTGAAATCTTCAACCCCACCAATTTTTAATTCTTCTGCCTGTTTGATAAGTTTAGCTTTTACATCTTCCCATATATTATCAGGAATATAGGTCCTTGAAGCTGCAGAACATTTTTGTCCCTGATATTCAAAAGCACCCCTTATGAGCGCAGTAGCCAGCACATCTACATCTGCACTTTTATGAGCAAACACAAAATCCTTACCACCGGTTTCACCAACAATACGGGGATAAGTTTTATATTTATCTATATTTTCACCAACTTTTTTAAACATAGCATTAAGTACATTTACAGAACCAGTAAAATGAATTCCAGCCAGATCAGGACTATCAGTAACTACAGGCCCTACATCAGAACCAGAACCGGGAATAAAGTTAATTACTCCGGCCGGTAATCCTGCTTCTATCAATAATTTCATGAATTGAAAATTTGAATAAACTGCTGTTGAAGCAGGCTTCCAAACTACTGTATTACCCATTATAGCTGGAGCAGTAGGAAGATTACCAGCAATAGATGTAAAATTAAATGGTGGAACAGCAAAAACAAATCCTTCCAGGGGACGGTAATCCATCTTATTTATAACGCCCGGGGTTGATGATGGCTGCTCTTCATATATTTCCGTCATAAAATGAATATTAAAACGCAGAAAATCTATTAACTCACAGACAGCATCTATTTCAGCCTGAAATACATTCTTGCTTTGACAGAGCATCGTTGAGGCATTTAAAACAGCTCGCCAGGAACCGGATAATAAGCTAGCAGCTTTATTAAAAATGGCAGCCCTTCTCTGCCAGGGCATGGCTTCCCATTCTTTTTTGGCTTCCATAGCAGCTTTTACTGCCATTTTTACTTCTTCTGCACCTGCCTTATGATAATAGCCAAGTATATTTTCATGATCATGAGGTATTTTTATTTCTCCCATATTATCTGTTTTAACTTCTTTACCACCAATTATCAATGGAATTTCTATCTCTTCATCACGCATTTCAGCCAGTTTCTTTTTTAATTCTTCTTTTTCTTTACTCCCCGGTTCATAATTAAGTACCGCTTCATTCTCAGGTCGCTGAAATTTAAAAACATTATTATTACTCATATCATTTTCCTCCTTTGAATTTTCAGTTTTTCTCCATAACCGTTTTCGACTATCCATAATTAAAAACAATAGCAAATTGTTCGGCTATTTATTATAGATCCCCATTAGACAACAGATGGTTCAAGTATTAAATTACCCTTTTCAAATCTGTCCAACTCTAGATCCAGTTCTAGGCTTAACTGTTTACCCATAATCTTTTCCGCTACAATTTTACCGGTCATTGGTGATATCATAAATCCATGTCCACTAAATCCTACTGCCATATAAAATCCCCTGACATTATCTGCCTCCCCGATAATAGGTTGACAATCAGGAGTAATATTATATAGTCCAGCCCACTGCCTTATAACCCTCAAATTGCCCAGCAGAGGCAGTAATTCCGTTGCTTTACGGGCCATCTCCTCCAGAAAATGCCAGCTACTATTTATATTATAACTTTCCGGTGCATCAGGCTCACCATAACCCATTATAAAACTACCGTCCGGGGTCTGCTGACAGTAAATATTATAGGAAAATGACATTACCATTGGTCCCTGTATCTGATTTACTGCTTCAGTTACCAAAATTTCATGGCGTTCAGATTTTACAGGTATATCAACACCTGCCATTTTAGCAATGTTCCTGGCATAACCTCCAGCAGCATTTATTACTATACCCGTTTTTATGTAACCTTTATCAGTCTTTACACCTATAATTTTATCATTTTTAACATTTATAT
>CAYRVO010000159.1:0-4318 GCA_964427565.1 uncultured Halanaerobiales bacterium
CTACTGTTTTTGGTATATCAGCTTTTAGTCTTTTCCTGGGTATTTCTCCTTTGATCGCCAATTTAGCTGTGGGTTTTGCCTATCGCAATTTTGCCAAAAAACGATTAGATATTGCCCATGAAATTGAAACAATAACAATACCACTATATGCGATTTTCTTTATTCTTGCTGGTACCAGGTTGCAGATTACCAGTATAACTAAAAACAGCTTTTTGCTTATTGCTATGGTTTATACTATAACACGGATAATCGGAAAAGTTGGGGGGGCATCACTTGGTGCCAGGATTTCAAAAGCACCTAGAAATGTCTGTAGATATATTGGTTTTGGTTTATTACCTCAAATAGGAATTGATATAGATTTAGCTTATATTTTACAGCGTGATTTTGTCCGGCTATCAGGTGAAGCGGCAAATTTATCAGAACTTGTATTTAATATAATTTTATTTACAACTATAATCACAGAGATATTTGGACCCCTGGCTACTGAATATGCTCTCAGTAAATCCGGTGAATTAAAGGAAGAATATTAATATTTATTGTTTGTAAAAAAAAAAATTATATGTTATATTTAAATTGAATAATAAGATTCCTAACGTCATTGAGTTTTAAATGATTCTAAAAATTCTTTAATGACAAAATGCTCCTTTTGGTAGCTTAAAAAATATTTTGGAGAAACTCTACATAATAAATATCTTGACAAAGGTATTGTTTGAAAATATTACGGAGATAGTGACTATCATATTATTATGATAAGATTATCAACTGTTATAAAGATCTATAATAAATAAATTTATCAAGGGAGGAATTTAATAATGAAAATATTGGTTGCACTTGCAGATGGCCTCGAAGAAATTGAGGCAATTACCTGTATTGATGTTTTGAGAAGGGCGGAATTAGATGTAACAACAGCAGGTCTGGGTTCCAAAACTATAGAAGGTGCACACAATATAAAATTTGAAGCAGATGAAATAATAGAAGATATAAATAGTATGGATTATGGGGGTATTATTTTACCTGGAGGATTACCTGGTGCTACAAATTTAAGAGATAATCAAGATGTTATCAAAATAATTAAAAAATTAAATTATAAAGGAAAGCTTGTATCTGCTATATGTGCAGCACCAATCGTACTGGAAAAAGCAGGTGTAATTAAAAACAAAAAGGCAACAAGTTACCCGGGATTTGATGAACAGATGGGTTCTTGTAATTATAGTGAAGAAAGGGTAGTCAGGGATAACAATATTATTACTGGCAGAGGTCCAGGTGTAGCCCTTGAATTTGCTTTGAAAATTGTGTCTTATTTAAAGGGAGAAAATAAGGAAGAAGAATTAAAAGAAGCCATGCTTGCTAAAATTTAATTAAAATAATATTCCCATCCTGAGAGGGGTGGGAATAGCTATATTGTCCTGTCCCAAGATTAACTCAACACATTGTAAAAAGGAGAATTCATATGGAGAATATACTACCAAAAATAAGTAATAAGATAGTTATTGGTGATGGTGCCATGGGCACAATGCTGCAAAGATATGGTCTTCAGGCAGGTGAAATTCCGGAAGAATGGGTTTTAAAACATCCTGAAAAAATATTAAGTATTCATCAAGAATATGTTGATGCTGGTTCAATGTTAATAGAAACTAATACTTTTGGTGGCAATAGAATAAAATTAAAGACAGGTGGACTTGAAGATAAAATAAAGAAAATCAATACAGAGGCTGTTAATATAGCAAAAAAAACAGATGAAAATGTATATGTTGCTGGTTCAGTAGGACCAACAGGTAAAATGATGGAACCGTACGGGCAGTTAGATTATAAAGAAGCAGAAGAAGCCTACAAAGAACAAATATATATTTTAGCGACTGCTGGGGTAGATATAATATTAATAGAAACAATGAGTGATCTAAAGGAAATTAGTGCAGCAGTTAAAGCGGCACGAAATATTGAAATACCAGTGATAGCACAAATGACATTTTCAGAAAATATGTATTCTTTGACAGGTAATACTCCTGAAACCTTTGCTATTACAGTTGATAGTTTAGGTGCAGATATTATTGGTGTAAATTGTACTTCAGGAATCGAAAATACTTTACCGATTATAGAAAAAATAAATAATATAACAGATAAACCTTTAAGTATATTCCCCAATGCTGGTAAACCTATATTAAAACATGGTAAGACAACATATCCCCAGACTCCATTAAGTTTTATAGAAAAACTAGCAGAATTGCTAAAATATAATGTCAAAATAGTAGGGGGTTGTTGTGGAACAACACCTGAGCATATTAAAGTACTGGCTAAAAAAATTGTTAATAATAAAGATAATAATATAGAAAAAAGCAAGACAAATCAGGAAAAAGATAATATCATTTTCCTTAGTGGAAGTAGAGAATATATAAAAATTAAAAGTACTGATTCATTTAAATTAATTAAGGAAGAAAAAAATATTAGTAAAGCGGGAGATCATATAAAAGTACTGGAAGATAAAGACTGTGATTTAGTCTATTTAAATTTGGAAAAAGTTGATTATGAAAAATTAGTTTCTAATATTAGGAAACCTGTAGTTATAAAAAGTAATAAGAAAGATAATATAAAAAGTTTTTTACAAAAGTATACTGGTAAAGCAATGTTATTTATAAAACAAGAACCAAAAGAAATTTTAAAACTTGCTGAGAAATTTGGTGTAAATATTATTTGTAAAGATACAAACAAAAAATTATATAATGATCTAAAAAAGATTAAAAGACCAATAGTTGGTTTAATAAGGGAGTAATTATAAGCAATGAATATATTAGCTATAGTTTTAGGTTTTACAATTATAATAATATTAAATTCAAAAAAAGTCAATATGTCTATATGTTTACTGGCTGGTGCGATAACAACTGGGTTTTTAACAGGATTAAATATTAGGGAAATGACTTATTATATTTTACAAACAATAAAAGATCCTATGACAGTACGTTTGATGATAATAATTGCGGTTATTAGTGGACTGGGTTATCTTTTGCAGGATAACAATGATTTAGAAAAGATGATTGATTCTCTATATAAACTAATATCTAATTATAAAATATTGACTGTTACGATACCGGCAATTATAGGTACTTTAGCAGTACCTGGGGGAGCAATATTATCAGCACCTATGATAAAAAAGAGTGCAAATAAAATAAATTTGTCTGGGGCACAAAAAGCATCTATAAATATATTTTACCGTCATATTATATTTTTTGTATATCCTCTTTTTAATGCGATTATTATGTCTGCTGAACTGTTTTCAGTAAGTAAATATGCTATTATAAAATATAACTTTTTTATATTTTTAGCTGGTTTAATTCCCTCTTATTTTATTTTTTTTAATCATAAAAATAATAATGTTAGTAATAATAATATTGATAAAAAAATCAATAAAAACAAAGCAAATATTATAGCATTTATAAGCAGTTTTTCTCCTGTATTAACAATATTATTATTGGCTATAGTTTTTAAAATACCATTTCAATATGCTGTATTTGGGGGATTGTTAATAGGGGCAGGACGTAACTTAAAAGGTGATAAAAAAGTTTTTCTTTACTGGCAGAGAATTAAAAAATTTTTTACTGAAGGAATTAATTATAGCTTGATTGCCCTTATATTTGGTATTATGTATTTTAAATTAGTTATAGAGAATAGTGGGGCTGTAGAAGTTGTTGCTGATAGGTTAGCAGCAAGTGGTATACCATTAATATTTATGATAGTAGCTATGGGAATAACTTCTGGTTATATAACGGGATTAAATATTGCTGCTTTAGGTGTTTTAATACCTATATTTATACCACTATTTCCAGAAGATAATATAGTACCCTATATATCACTTTTATTTACATCTTCCTTTGCTGGTTATTTAATTTCACCATTACATATGTGTTTTATACTTACCAAAGAATATTTTAATACAAAAGTCTTATCTACCTACAAATATTTGATTATCCCACTTGCTTTGATGCTATTAACCGGGATATTACAGATCGTATTAAAATTTTAAATGTATATGTAATATAGATAATGTTTAAATTAAATAAAGGGTATAATTGATTTAATAACAGAAATAGAAAAATTATGGAAAAAGAGAAGAGAAGAAGTAATAAAATCTGCCGGGAATATTATTGAAAGATTAAAAAAGAAAGATTTTATTACTGAACAGCAAGCAGACGAAAAGCATTTAGAAGAAACATATATTGAATTGATGAAAAATTATGATAATAATTATGGAGGTTTTGGGCATTCAACAAAATTTCCAACCGCACATAAATTATTATTTTTGATACGTTATTACAAGAGGACAGAA
>CAYRVO010000160.1:0-4258 GCA_964427565.1 uncultured Halanaerobiales bacterium
CTCTAACTATATGTGCCTTACCAGGACCACCAAGAGATGGATTACAGGGCATAAAAGCTACATGATCAAGATTCACAGTTAAAGTTAAAACATCAAAGCCCATTCTGGCCGGTGCTAATGCCGCTTCACAGCCAGCATGACCGGCTCCAATAACTATTACATCATATTCTTTGGGATATACCGCTTTATAGTTATTCATGGAAAAAACTCCTCTATTAAAGTACTTTTAATTATGTTTAAAGCAAATAAAACAAATATATTTTGACACATCCTTTATAATTATATCATTACAACAAATCTATAACAAATCTATCAATAAAAAGGAATTTTCCTGTTTTTTATATTATGCTGTAAAAAAGAAAGATAAAAGAAATAAAGGAAGTGAAGTAAGATTATTACTTCCCCAAACAGAAATCAGAAAAAATACGGTCAATAATATCTTCATCTACTGTTTCTCCTGTTATTTCACCAAGTTTATTAAAACATTCTTTGAGATCTATTGTTAAAAAATCATATGGTAATCCCTGTTTGTATGAATTATATACCCTATTAGAGGCTTTTAATGCTTCTTTTAGGGCTTCTTCATGTCTAGAACGGGTAATTAATACCTGTTCTGATTCCACTCCGGTATTGAAGACCTCACTTACTATTGCTTCCTTTAAATTTTCTAAACCCTTTTCTTCTTTTATACTGATCCATAAAAGCAGATGTTCAGGAAAATGTTTTTTAACTTTTTCTTCTGACAATGCAGGTGGTAAATCAGTTTTGTTTACAACAACAATTACCGGTTTTCCCTTTATTAAATTATATACTCTGAGATCATCTTTAGTTATACCCTGACTTACATCCAGCATCATCAGTACCAAATCTGCCTCTTTAAGAAAATCTCTAGTTCTTTCTACACCTATCTTTTCAACCATATCTTCTGTTTCTCTAATACCTGCTGTATCGATTATTTTCAGGGGAATCCCTTCTAAATTAATATATTCTTCGATAACATCCCTTGTAGTACCAGGTATATCAGTTACTATTGCTCTTTTTTCTTCCAGGAGAGTATTGAGTAAACTTGATTTACCTACATTGGGTTTGCCAACAATTACAGTTTTTATACCTTCTTGATATATTTTTCCTTCCCGGCTGGTTGCCAGTAATTCCTGTATACTATTTCTTATTCTCTGAATTCTTTTTTCAAGTTCAGAAACCTTAAAACCCTCTATTTCATCCTCGGGAAAATCTATTGCTGCTTCCAGATGAGCCAATAATTTAAGTACCCTATTTTTTAAAGCATTTATTTTAGAGGAAAGTTTACCTGTAAGGTGATTCATTGCTATATCTAATCCCTTTTCAGTTTTTGAATTTATAACTTCGATTATACTTTCAGCCTGAGCCAGGTCTAGCTTACCATTAAGAAAAGCCCTGCGTGAAAATTCTCCTGGTTCAGCCATACGAGCACCATTATCTATCAACAAATCAAGAACTCTCTTTAAAGGTACCATACCACCGTGACAGTCAAATTCTACTATATCTTCGCCGGTAAATGAATGGGGCCTTTTCATAATAATTACCAGTACTTCATCTATTTTTTTTTCTGTATCAGGATCTACTATATAACCATAATGAACAGTATAATTGTCTGCCTGTTGTAATTTTTTTTTATTCTTTGCTCTAAATATTTTATCACCAATATCTATAGCCTGGGGACCACTCATTCTCACTATACCCAGACCTGCTGCACCCAAGGGAGTTGAAATAGCAGTGATTGTATCTTCATTTAAAGCTTTCATTATATTAACATCTCCTAGATAATAAATAACCCAGCAGAGAGAATTTCTACTGGGTTTAATGTTAAGTTAAACTTTTATTCTATATCAGTATCATTTGTCACCTATAACCTCAATCATAACTTTACGAAAAGGCTCTTTTCCTTCACTATAAGACTTTACTCGTTGATCATCCTGTAAAGCTATATGTATAATCCGCCTTTCATGTGGAGGCATGGGTTCTAATACAACCTTTCTTCCCTTCTGTATTGCTTTTCTGGCTAATTTTTTTGCCAGCCGTATTAATGTTTTTTTCCTTCTATCTCGATATCCTTCAGCATCAAGTAAAACCCTAAAATATTCATTTACTTCTCTGTTAATAACCAGTGAAGTTAAATACTGAAGGGCATCAAGTGTTTCTCCTCTATGACCAATTACAATTCCTAGATCAGGACTCTTTAAATTGTATAGAACTTGATCGGAATTAGTTTTTTCTTCCACAACTTCAACTTCTACTTTTAAAGCACTCTCTGAAAATACATTTTCAATAAATTCTTTACCAATTTTCACAGGTGATTTTTTTACTCGCGCTTCTATAACTGCCTTTTTATTACCAATTATACCAAATAAGCCACTACTACCTTCCTGTTCTACTTCAACCTCTATTTGATCACGAGATACATTTAATTTTTTTACTGCTTGTTCGATTGCCTCTTCAACATTTTTGGCTTCTTGCCTAATGCTTTTCATTAATATTTTATACCCCCTCGGTCTCAGGTTCTTTTGTTAATAGGTATTGTTGAGCCCCTGTAAAGATAGTTGAGGTCAACCAGTATAATAATAAACCTGAAGGAAGTCTAAAACCAATAAAGAGTATAAATACAGGCATTATCCACATCATGTATTTTTGCTGACCTCCTGAACCACCCTGCATTTTTTGAGTAATATAAGTCTGCCCTACCATTGCTAGAGCATTAATAATAACTATCGCTACATCAGGTTCTGCTAATGATCCTCCCGTTATATTACCTATCCAGAGAAAAGTGGAATTACTTAAAATATCTCCCATTCCATATATTGCTCTATAAAGCGGAATCAATATAGCAAGCTGTAGAATCATAGGTAAACAACCTGCTGCCGGATTCACATTATTTTCTTTATACAATTTCATTATTTCTTCTTGTTGTTTCTCTTTATTGTCTTTATATTTTTTCTTTATCTTTTCCATCTTAGGTTGTAAATCCTGCATAGCTTTCATTGACTTTGTCTGTTTTGAAGTCAGTGGATATAAAGCAAATTTGATTATTAAAGTAAATAAAATAATAGCCAGACCATAATTATTAACTACTCCATTTAAGAAAATTAATGCATCAGACATCAAATCTATTAACCAACCAAACATTTGAAACATCTAAAATCCTCCTATTTTCTATTTTAAAGGGTCATAGCCACCTTTGTTGAACGGATGACAACGTAATACCCTTTTTATTCCCAGCCAGGACCCTTTAAGAAATCCATATTTTTTTAATGCCTCTTTAGTGTATTGTGAACATGTAGGGTAAAACCGACAGGAACGCGGTAACCACGGGGATATCGCCTTTTGATAAAAATTTATAAACCCAATGCTAATATACTTCATTTTAATTACACCCCATAAATTATATTTAAATTTAATGACACCAGATTCCTGCTTTTTTATATAATTTTATTAAATCTTTTTTTAATTTTTGAAAATCAAGCTTATTTATAGGATTACGAGCTATTATTATTATATCATAACCCATGCATATTTTCTCTTCTTTCAAGCGAATAATTTCTTTTAATCTCCTTTTTAATTTATTTCTTACTACCGCCTTTCCTATCTTTTTGCTAATTGAAAATCCATATTTGTTTTTATCCTTATTATTTTTATACCAGTAAAGGACTAAATAAGGAGAAGCCAGTGATTTCCCGAAATTATATACCTGCTTAAATTCTCTATTTTTTTTTAATGTTTCCAATAAAAAATAACCTCCTGCTAATTTTACTGTATCAATAAAATTATATGTTATTTATATTATAGAGTCAAGGCAATTAAATTTATCCACATAATTTTAAATAAGTTTATATTTGTTGATAAATTGTTGAAAATCTGTTATTATGTTATTGGTAAAAATTAATTTTTATATATAATGATTAGTTGATAAATATTTATTTTATAAAACTGTCTGTTAACAATATAATTCACATATTTGTTATCTTTGTTATTAAAAAAATTTAAAAAACAGTTTTATCCACAAAACAAGCGTTTTTTATCCACAAATTGTTAATAAGTATGCCTTTTTTATCATTTTTTGTGGATACTTATTTAATTTATCAACATATTTTTTTTATTATTTTCAACTTTTAATAACTGTTGCAGGATTCCAGAAGAATAATCTCTGTGGATAAGTCCTATGTTTATCCACATTTTTTGTGGATATCCCCACTTTTTATGGGGATAACTTTTAATTTTACGC
>CAYRVO010000161.1:0-4181 GCA_964427565.1 uncultured Halanaerobiales bacterium
ATTAAAAAAAACAAAAAAATATTTGCCTATCAATTAATAGCTACTAAAAATATTAATACCAAAAATATTGAATGTATATTACCAGTAAAGGAAAACAATATATTTATTAATTATAAAAACAATCAACTTTACAAAAAAATAAATGAATACATACCTAAAGAAAAGATAGGTATAATACTTGCCGACAAATCTAATAGTCAAGACATTGGTAAAATATTGCACAAAAGTGGATTTTTAGTTATCGCTGATGCTTATAATAAAGACTCTGCTGAAATAATTAATATTTTAAAACTTAATTATAATCAGATAACAAAAAATAAAACAGAAGAAATTATAAGAAAATGTAAAAATAACAATATTAAATTAATGGTCTGTAATTTAAAAAATAATCAAGAATTTCAAAAAACAATTAGTAAAGGTTTTGATTTTTTTGAGGGTGATTTTTATTATACTACTAACTATTCTCAAAATACTATACCAGGATTTAAAATAAATTATCTCAAACTTTTACAACAGATAAATCAAACAGATGCTGACTTTAATAAAATAGAAAATATTATTAAAAACGATCTTTCACTCTCTTACAATTTATTTAGACTTATAAACTCAGCCTATTTTGGATTAAAGCATGAAATAAAATCACTTAAACAGGCATTAACATTATTGGGTTTAAATGATTTAAAAAGATGGTTATCTATCAAAATCATGAGGGGATTGAATGAAAACAAAACCGACATTCTGATGGAAAAATCACTGATAAGAGGACATTTTGCAGAAAATATTGCCAGCTATACCGATTTAAAAGAAAGATATTTTGATCTCTTTATTATGGGACTCTTTTCTTTAATAGATATATTCCTAAATAAACCCCTACCTGAAGTTGTTAATGATCTATCCCTTGCACCTGAAGTAAAAAAAGCCCTTTTAACAAAAAAAGGGGAATTTGGGAGTGTCTTTGATTTAATTATTGCGCATGAACAGGGGAAGTGGCAAAAAGTTGATTTATATCTGGAAAAATTTAATATTAAACAGGAGATTTATATGGATTGTTATTACAATGCTCTAACATCTACACACCAAGCAATACAGGCATATAAGAAAACATAATATATTTTTGTGAATAATTTTACACAATTACTCTTACCATTTCATTATAGGAGGTTAAACCTTTTAATACCTTATCTCGAACATCTCCTTTCAGTGTAATCATACCTTTACTCAGGGCAGCGTTTTTAATTTCTTGTTTACTCTTTTCTTTAATTATCATTTCTTCTATTTCTTCATCAATCATAAGAACTTCCTGAATTGCCAGCCGCCCCTTATAACCTGTAAAACCACAATTTTCACAGCCTTCTGCTTTATATAAAGTCCTTTCTCCTTCTATATTTAAAATTTCCTTTTCTTCTATTCCAGGCTGGTAACCCTGTTTGCAGTTCGTACATAACCTGCGTACTAACCTTTGAGCTACTATCCCCTTAATCGTAGAAGCAACTAAGTAAGAGGGGATTCCCATATCCATTAACCTGGTAATTGAACTCGATGAATCATTGGTATGTAATGTACTTAATACTAAATGGCCTGTCAATGCTGCTCTTACAGCAATTTGAGCAGTTTCCTTATCTCTCATCTCTCCTACCATAATTATATCCGGGTCCTGGCGCAGGATTGAACGTAATGCCCGGGCAAAAGTCATATTTTTTCTATTATTAACCTGAACCTGGTTAATACCTTTAAGCTGGTATTCTACAGGGTCTTCTATAGTAATTATCTTTTCTTCCACAGTATTCAGTTGATTTAATACAGCAAATAATGTCGTTGATTTACCACTTCCGGTAGGTCCTGTCACCAGTAATATTCCATGTGGATTATTAATCAAAGCTTTAAATTTAGATAAATTATCTTTGTTAAAACCCAGTTTATCTATATTTAATAATTTTTCATCTTTACTAAGCAGACGGATAACAACACTTTCTCCATGTACTGTAGGTAATGTCGAAATCCTCATATCAACAGTAATACCATTTAATTTCTGTCTTATTCTGCCATCCTGTGGGATATCCCGTTTAGTTATATCCATATCAGCCATTATTTTTATCCTGGAAACAAGAGCCGCCTGTGAATACTTGGGCACAACCATATGTTCTCTCAATACCCCATCTACTCTGTATCTTATCTGAACTTCATTAGTTAGTGGTTCTATATGAATATCACTAGCATCAGCCTGTAGGGCCTGATTAATAATAATATTAGCTAATCTAACTATAGGAGCTTCCTCAACCATCTTCTGTAATTCATCAATATCATCTTCTTCTTTCTCTCTATAACTAGATAAACTGGAAAACAGATCATCTGTATCATCTTCAAAATCAGAATATACCTGACCCTGAGCCCGTTTGATTTCAGCACGGTTTGCTATAAGTGGTTCTATCTTTAAATTAGAAGCCATCTCCATATCATCAATAGCAATTATATCATTGGGCTCAGCCATTGCCACCTTTAATTTATCGTCTTCCTTTATTAGAGGAACAGCACTATAATGGCGGGCAATATTTTCGGGAATATATTCTTTTAATTCAGGATTATAACTGTAATCAGACATATTTGCACGTTCTACACCAAGTTGTATTTCCATTACATATATTAAATCTTCTTCACTGATATAATCATAATCTATTAAAAATTCAGGTAATGATTGATCACTATTCACATGTTTTTCCAGGGCTTCATTTAACTTTTCTTCTGATAAATAATTTAATTCTACCAGTAATTCGCCAAGATTTTTATACTTTCTATCATCCACAATTATAACCCCATTTTAAATATATTATCTCCATACACAACTTCCAGATTAAATATATTAAATTTATATTTTTAACTCCGAAGTTGAGATCTCTATATCTTATTTTTATTGTTATTATAATTATTTCTATAAAGCCATAGATAATTCCTCCCTTTAATATTTAATGAAAATAAATATTAACTTTAAAGTATATTCCTTGCTTCCAGTTCTTTATCCAGGTATGATAAAAACTCCTCTGCTTTTTCCCTGGGGGGTAAGGTAAAAAGACTTACCAGAATAAAAACTAGAGAACTAATTATTAATGTCCAGACTCCTGGCCAGTGTCCCAGCGGTTTCCAACCCGAAAATTGAAGATAAACTGCTGTAATTGCACCACAGATAATACTGGCAACTGCTCCAGCAGCAGTAGCCCTGCGCCAAAAAAAAGCACCAAATATTGTCGGTACTACTACCAGTAGCCCAACCGAAGAAGCAACAGAAAGAGTTGCAATTAGATCAATCTGCTGACCGGCAAAAAGCAAACCTATAATTGCAATCAGTATTATAACTAACTTACCCAGTTTCACTTTCAAATTTTCTTTTTTTATATTCTTATAAAGGTCCTGAACCACTAGTGAGGAGAGTGTCAACATGATGGAATCAATAGTAGAAATTGCAGCAGCAGTAATCCCCACCATAGCCACCAGGGCCAGAATAACCGGAACATGCTCTGAACCAAGTAATGCAGGTGTAGCCATATCAGCAGCTGATAGATCGGGAAGTAATATTTTAGCACTAAAACCCCACATAACAGAAACCAGTGTATAAATAAGCCCAAAAATCAAAAAACCCTTGATCATTGTTTTCATAGCCGATAAAGAACGGGGAATAAATAACCTCTGACTTACCTGGGGATTGGAAATAGAAAAGAAAAACCAGGGAAGTGTCAGTCCCAGAAATACTTTAAATTTAAAAAATCCGGGACCAGGCACAGATAAAAATTCCGGATATCTATTTTCCAAAATGTTAAAGAAATTTATAAAGCCTCCCATTTCTCTGTAGACAATGAAAAATAGAATAACAACACTTACTACAATCATTATTAACGACTGCATAGAATCTGTCCAGGCTATTGACCTCATACCAGCGATTAAGGCCCATGCTATAGCTAGTATGGTAGCAATAATAACACCGGTCATAAAAGGAATAGATCCCCCTGAAAGACCATTCATTAAATAACCAATACCCATTAACTGTACAGCCAGATAGGGAATCAAAAATACACAGGCTGTAGCAGCCAGGATAACCGGTATCCATTTATTATCATATCTATCCCCCAGCATTTCATATGGAGAAATATAATTAAATTTTTTCCCAACAAGCCAAAATCGGGGACCAAAAA
>CAYRVO010000162.1:0-4130 GCA_964427565.1 uncultured Halanaerobiales bacterium
AAAAAAGATTATTATGAAATTCTCGGTGTAAGTCGGGATGCAGATCAGAAGGAAATAAAGAAGGCCTATAGAAAACTTGCAAAAAAATATCATCCTGATATGAATAAGGATGATCCCCAGGCATCGGAGAAATTTAAAGAAATATCTGAGGCTTATGAAATTTTAAGTGATCCTAATAAAAGAAAACGCTATGATCAATATGGTCATTCTGGTATTAATGAAGAAGACTTTAATTTTGATGATTTTGCCCGGGGTGGTTTTGGAGGTCTTGATGATATATTTGATATGTTTTTTGGTGGTGGCATGGGTGGTATGGGAATGAACCGCCGCCAGGGACCTCAAAAGGGTTCTGATTTACAATACCGCCTGGAAATTAATTTTGAAGAGGCTGCCTTTGGTACCAAAAAAGAGATAACCATTCCCCGAACAGAAGAATGCAGTAATTGTAATGGAACCGGAGCCAAACCGGGAACAGAAGTTAAGACATGTCCCCGCTGTAATGGCCAGGGTAGAATCAGGATTAGTCAGAAAACACCATTTGGGCAGTTTATGCAGACTAAGACCTGTGAGAGATGTAATGGAACAGGGGAAGTAGTCAGTACACCCTGCCCGAAATGTGATGGTACGGGTAAAGTACGTAGACACCGTAATTTAACAGTAAATATACCTGCAGGTGTTGATGATGGTACCAGATTACGGATGGCCAATGAAGGTGAAGCCGGAGATAAAGGCGCAGCCAGTGGTGATTTATATATAATTATTCAGGTAAAATCACATAAGATTTTTGAACGTAAAGGAGATAATATTTACTGTGAAGTACCGATAAATTTTGTTCAGGCGATACTGGGTGATGAAATTAAAGTACCTACCCTTGATGGTAAGGTTAAATTCAGTATACCTGAAGGTACACAGCCCGGTACTACCTTTCGTTTAAAAAATAAAGGTGTAACTCATTTAAATGGCTATGGACGTGGTGATGAATATATTAAGGTGAAGGTTGTTATTCCTAAAAAACTTAATCAGGAGCAAAAAGATTTACTTGTGGAATTTGCTGAAGTTAGTGGAGAGGAAATCAACCCTGAACACAAGAGTTTTCTCCGTAAAGTTAGAGATGCCTTTGGAGTGGGTTAAATGAACTGGAAGGAAGTACGGATATCTCTTAATTTAGAAGCTGTTGAAGCAGCTATCAATATTTTACAGGAATATGGAACACGTGGTGTCATTACTAAAAATATTGAAGATAATAAAGAGAAATCAAGGCAGTTAGTTACTGCTTATTTTCCTGATAATGATAAATTTGATAAATTACTGGCAGAAATCAAGACGAAAATAAATAATTTAAGTACTTATAATTTAGATGCTAGTAATGTTTATTATCAGATTAATTTATGTAAGGATAGAAACTGGAATAAATCATGGCATAAATTTTTTAAGCCACAACCTGCCGGGAAGAAGTTTATTATTTGTCCTAGCTGGGAAGATTGTTCTGAGGAAAATAGAATTGTAATCAACTTAGATCCCGGGCAGGCTTTTGGTACCGGGTGTCATATAACTACCAGGCTTGCTCTGAGCCTGATAGAAAGCTGTGTTGCTATTAATAACATAGATAATATGCTTGATATAGGAACCGGAACAGCGGTGCTATCTATTGCTACTGCTAGACTGGGTGTGAAAAATATAATGGGAATTGATATAGACCGGGCTGCTGTCAGGGCAGCCCAAAAAAATATTGGGATCAATAATGTCAGTGAGTATATTACTATAAAGCAAAGCAACTTATTTTCAGCAGTAACAGATAAATATTCACTGGTTGTTGCTAATTTATTACCCAATATAATTTTAAGACTGTTACCGGAATTACCCTTATATGTAAAAAAGAAGGGTTTTATTATTCTATCCGGTATTAATGATAATTATGAAAAAGATATACTGGATCAATTAAATAGATTACAGTTAGAATTAGTGGATAAAATAAGTAAAGAGGACTGGACGGCACTAGTAGCCCAGAAAGGGTGATTCTGTGCGTAGATTTTTTGTTAATAATGACCAAATCAAGGGAGATATGGTTGAAATTACCGGCAGGGATTTTAATCATATCTCTAATGTTTTACGCCTGCAATCTGGGGATAAAATTATTGTAAATGATAATCATGGTCTTGATTATACAGTATGTTTGCAGAATTTTAGTAAATCTTCAGTTATTGGGGAAATAATAAAAAAAGAAGTTAATAAAAATGAACCGGGGGTAAATATAACACTGGCTCAGGCTATACCGAAAAAACGAAATATAGAACTGGTTATTGAAAAATGTACTGAAATTGGTATTAAAGAAATAATTCCCCTGCAGACAAAGAGAACGGTTGTCAAATTATCAGCAAAGAAAAAAGAAAAAAGAATAAAGAGATGGCAGAAAATAGCACGGGCAGCAGCAAAACAGTCGGAGCGAGGAATTATTCCCCAGGTCAAAAATTTGCATAGTATTTCTCAATTGAGTGCTTTAAAACAGGAATATGATCTAATGCTGGTCTGCTGGACCGGAGAAAAAGAAAAAGATTTAAAGCAGATCATGTTAGAATTTAAAGGGAAAGCAGAGAATATACTCCTGGTTGTTGGTCCTGAGGGTGGCTTGACAGCTCAGGAAGTTGATAGACTTGATGGGGTTAATCTAACATTGGGATCCAGGATTTTGAGAACAGAAACGGCAGGACTTGTAGCCCTGACAATGATCTTATATGAACTGGATGAAATGGGGGGTAAATAATTTGTCTAAAGTTGCATTCTATACTCTGGGTTGTAAAGTAAATCATTATGAATCGGAAGCAATGATGGATCAATTTAAACAATCCGGATATGAAATTGTAGATTTTGATAAAAAAGCAGATATATATATTATTCACAGCTGTACAGTTACCAATCAGGCTGCTTCTAAATCAAGGAAGTATGCCCGCAGAGCCAAAAGGCGTAATCCCCATTCAATTGTAGTTATGGTTGGTTGTTACCCTCAGGTCTTTCCGGCTGAAGTTGAAGATGTTGAAGAGGTAGATTATATACTTGGTACTGAGGGTAAGAGTAATATTGTCAATTTGATTGAAAATAAAGATGAAGATAACTATTTACAGTCCATAAAAAAACGGAGCCAGTTTTCAAATTATGAAGATATCAGGGTCTATGAACTGCGGGAAACAACCAGGGCCAATATTAAAATTCAAGAAGGCTGTAACCAGTTCTGTAGCTATTGTATTATTCCTTATGCCCGGGGGCCACTAAGAAGCAGGTCTGAAGGATCAATCATAAATGAAGTACGTGAACTGGCGGCAGCTAATATAAGGGAAATTGTATTGACAGGTATCCATTTGGGTGGTTATGGAACTGACTTAAATAATGATCAATCTCTAGACAGATTGATTGATAAACTTTTGGATTTAGATTATAATTTCAGAATCAGGCTGAGTTCAATTGAAGTTACGGAAATAACAGATAGATTAATAGAGCTTATGGCCGGGGAAGAGAGACTCTGTAGTCATCTACATATACCTTTACAGAGTGGTAGTGATAAAATTTTAGAAGATATGAATCGTCCCTATAATGTGGATGAGTTTAACACTATTGTCAAAAATATCAGAAATAAAGTGGCAGATATAGGTATTTCCACAGATGTTATAGTTGGTTTTCCTGGTGAAAGTGATTCTGGTTTTGAAGACAGCTATCAACTAATTGAAAAGTTAGAGTTTAGCCGTCTACATGTATTTCCCTATTCACGACGCGAAGGAACAGCGGCAGCAAAAATGAAAGATCAGGTTCATGGTAATAAGAAGAAAAAACGTAGTAAGAGGCTGCGTGATCTGAATAAAAGATTAATGTTGGATTTCCAGAAAAAATTTATTAATTCAGAACGGGAAGTAATAATTGAAGAGAAGAGAGATTATAATACAAATATGTTGACAGGCTATACAGATAATTATATTCGGGTACTGGTTGATGATAGTGATAAATATATGACTCAAAAGCTGCCAGTAAAGTTAAATAAAAGTTATAATTATGAGAGTATGATAGGGGAAATTGTATAGGTTTTAAGATACTAACAATAACTATATTTATAGCCTGGCAGGAAATAATATATAGATGGTGAA
>CAYRVO010000163.1:0-4091 GCA_964427565.1 uncultured Halanaerobiales bacterium
AATTTACTTATTAAAAAGAAGGTGAACAAAGATGAAGATTGCACTTATAAATTTGGAATCTCCTATTCATGATAGATCTAAGATAAATAAATCTCTTTCCCCATATATTAATAAGATGAAGGATAATTTTGAAATTGAAGAAATGAGACCTGAAAATTATGAAAAAGATATTATTAAAAAATATGATCTTGTAATATTTTTTGTGAAGACTGGAGGGACGGAGAATCAGTTTAAAGATATCTTCCATAAGGTATCAGGTTCGGTATATTTACTGTCAACTTCTCTGTTCAATTCATTACCGGCATCAATGGAGATATTAAGCTGGGTAAAGGCCAAGAATGGTAATGGTAAAATAATTCATGGTGATGTTAAAGAGGTTATCTCTGAAATAAACAGAATAGGTTTAATCCATATGACCCGCAAAAAAATAAGTAATAGTAAAATCGGTATTATCGGTAAACCGTCTGATTGGTTAATAAAAAGTAGTGAAATAAATTTTGCAGTTGTTAAGCGTAACTGGGGTATGGATATTAAAGAAATAGAATTAAATGAAGTGAAGAAAGAATATAACAATATAGATGAAAAAAAGGTTGAAATAACAAGTAATGAGTTCATTGAAAATGCCAAAAATATAAAAAATGTAGATAAAAATGATATTATGAAAGCTATTCGTATATATTATATATTGAAAAAAATAATTAAAAAGTATGAATTGGTGGGTCTGACTTTACGTTGTTTTGATCTAGTAGATGAACTTAATACTACGGGATGTCTCGCTCTTTCTTTATTAAATAATGAAGGTATAATTGCTGCCTGTGAGGGTGATATACCTGCAACTTTTACTATGCTTCTTGCTTATTATTTAACCGATAATCTTTCATTTATGGTAAATCCCTATGCGATAGATCGCAGAAATAATCAAGTTAAATTTGCTCACTGTACAATTCCTACTGATTTAACAGATAAATATAATCTAAACACACAATTTGAGACAAATAAAGGTGTAGGTATTCATGGGTTTTTATCGACTAAGAAAGTAACTGTTTTAATTATGGGTGGAGATAATTTGAATCATTATATGTTAAAGACTGGCATAATGAAGAAAAATTTAAGTGATGTACATGCCTGCCGTACACAGGTGCTTATAGATTTTGATGATTTAAATATAGATTATTTCTTAACAAATCCAGTCGGAAATCATCATATTATAATTCCTGGTGATCACAAAGAAATTATTGCTAATTTTTTATCTACCATAGATTTAAATGTAATAAGACATACTTAATGGAGGAATATTAATGCTGGCAGTAACTATGAACAATATAGAGAAATCATATGGAATAACAGATGTACTTGAAAACTTTTCACTTAGTGTCAATTTGGGTGAAAAAATTGCCCTTATTGGTGCCAATGGATGTGGCAAAACAACTGTATTAAAAATTATTGCCGGTCAGGAAGAATATTCACAGGGGAGTTTATCTATAAAAAATGATTTAAATATTGGTTATCTTGAACAGATACCACAGTTAAATCCAGAAAATACTATATATGAGGAACTGGAAACAGTTTTTAGTGATTTGTTTAAGCTTGAAAAAGAGATTAGAGAGTTAGAAGAGCAAATAAGTAAGACAGATATAAGTAAAAAGAATAGAGATAGGTTAATGAAAGAATATAGTAAAAAGAGGCATAAATTTGAGGAGCAGGGTGGTTATAGGTACAGGAGTGATATCTATAAAATTGCCACCGGGCTGGGTTTTGAACATGAGGAAATGAATAAAAAAGCTGGTGTTTTGAGTGGTGGGGAAAAAACAAGGCTGGGTCTTGTAAAATTACTTTTATTACGGCCAGATATACTTTTACTTGATGAACCGACAAATCATCTGGATATACCTTCCCGTCAGTGGCTGGAAGAATATCTCCATGATTATCCCGGTGCTGTTATTATAATCTCTCATGATCGATATTTTTTGGATGAGGTTGTTAATAAAATAGTAGAATTAAAAGATGGTAGTGATGAATTATATCACGGTAATTATTCATACTATCTTAGTGAAAGAAAAGAACGATATAAAAGAAGACTACAGAGATACAAAAATCAACAAAAGAAAATAAAACAGATGAAAGAATCTATAAAAGAATTGCATAGCTGGGGTAATAGAGGTGATAATCCCAAATTAGCTAAAAGAGCTAAGAGTATGGAAAAGGCTCTGGAACGAATGGATCAAATTGAAAAACCGACACTGGGTGGGAAAAAGATGGGGCTTGAATTTGATTTCAGTAATAGAAGTGGTGATGAAGTACTGAAATTAAAGGAAATTGAAAAGTCATATGATGATAACGAATTACTTAAGGGCCTTGATCTTGATATTTATTTCGGAGAAAAATCAGCGATTATTGGTAAAAATGGTACGGGAAAAACTACTATTTTAAAGATAATTAATGAACAGCTTGCTGCTGATAGAGGAGAAATAAAGATTGGAGCCAGTGTACAAATAGGTTATTATGAACAAGAATTTTCAGGTTTTAGAGATAATGATAATCTTATAACTGCTTTAAGAAGAGAAGTTGTTATGACAGAAGGAGAAGCAAGAGATATGTTAGCTTCTTTTTTATTTACTGAAGATGATGTATTTAAAAAGATTAAGGATTTAAGTGGTGGTGAAAAAAGCAGATTAAGATTATTACAGTTAATGAATGGAGATTATAATTTTCTTATACTTGATGAACCTACTAATCATCTTGATCTTCCTTCCCGTGAGGTGCTGGAAAATGTATTAAAAGATTATTCAGCTACAGTTCTGGTAGTTTCTCATGACAGGTATTTTTTAAATAAAATTATAGACATAACATATGAACTTGCAGAAGGTGAACTGACTAAATACTATGGTAATTATAATTACTATCGTAATAAAAAGAGTAAAAGAAATGACAAAAAAGATAAAAATCCGGCTGAAAAAGATCAGGAAAAAAAGGATAATCAATACTTCCGCTGGAAAGAGCAGAAAAGGAAAGAAAGAAAACGAAAGAAAGAAATAAATAATATAGAAAATCAAATAATGGAACTGGAAAAAAAACAGGAAAAACTGGAAAAAGAAATGGCTGCACCAGAGAATGTTGATGATTATGTTTTGTTAAATGAATTGAAAAACAAATATAAAAATATCAAACAAAAACTGGAGCAATTATATGAATTGTGGGAATCACATATTTAGTATTTAAAACCGGGACAGGCTGTAAAAGCCTACCCGGTTCTTTTGATTTTAGTAATTAAGAGGTTGCCCGTAATTTTGATTTACATTTTGTGATGGTTGATTTTGACTATATCCCCTGACAGCTCCAGATGTTTGGCCAAATGATTGACTTTGAGGTGTGCTTTGTTGAAATTGACTTTTCATTCCTGGAGAAACATTAGCTGCTAGAGATCCACCACTTATTCCTGAATATTGACCGGATGTGTACTGGCCGGTCATACCGGGAGAGGTTGCCTGCCCGGAATACTGTGCTGGTTGTATCCTATAATTCGATTGTCCTGTACTGGAAGTGTTTCCTGAGACCTGGCCATAAGTACGGGATGTACCGTAACCCCCCATACTTTGATTGTAACGGGATCCCCCACTTATTCCTTGATATTGTCCGGTCATATCAGGACTAACTCCACCGGCTGTACTAATTCCGGCAGTAAATTGCTGTGGCTGATTACTCAAGGATTGAGTTAATCTTTCAGTACTATCAAGTTGCTGATAACACTGACCGAAATTCTGGGAAATTTGTTGAATTTCATTGACATGTGATTGATATTGCTGGGCAATATTACTTAACTGTCTCTGGTTTTGAGAAATTCTCTGTCTTAACTGATTAATTTTAGTATCTACATTATTTAAATTCTGTCTTACCTGGCGGAGATTATTTTGAATTTGTTGTGCTTGTTGCAACATATCACTCTCCTTTAACTAATTTTGTACAGTATACTGCATTCAATATTATTTGCTAATTAGTTTAAATTATGTTGTAATTTTTTACCACTACTTTGGATAGATTTTTTTCATGGAAAAATATAATTATCTATGATAATATATGTTATATAAGCTGTA
>CAYRVO010000164.1:0-4051 GCA_964427565.1 uncultured Halanaerobiales bacterium
CTCAATAATCCTGTACATATTACGTCCAATCCTACCAAAACCATTAATTGCCATTCTTACAGTCATTTTTTATTCCCCCTATGTATAGTTTATTTTGCAAAATATATTGACCAATAAAATTAAACGTTTCTATAAATCCCTAATTACAGAAACATCAACTGATTAAATAGAAGCATTAAATCTTCTCACAACTTGTTTAATCACCCCCCTTCAATTTAACAATCTCTCTAGCAGTTAATTCATCTGTGATTAAAGTGTCCTGATATTCAGGTGAAACAACAGCAATTATTGCCCTGGCCTTATTAACACCACCAGCAATAGCGATAACCTTATTTATTTTTTTGAGATCATTTAAACTCAAACCAACACAGGCTGTCGAAAAAACTATTTTACCCTCCTGATCGAAGTAAATACCAAATGCCTCTCCAATTGCACCATCTTGAAGTATATTTTCAATTTTTTGTTTCTTTATATCTCTTCTTTGAGCCATTTCTCGAGCTCCACCAACACCATGTATTAATATATCAGTATTCTGTAAAAAAGCAAGTGTTTTTTGTATTGATGGTTCTGCAACTATCATTTCTAAATTCTTCTGTTTTAAGTTATCAGGTACGTGTAATAACCTATATTTACCCCCTAGTTTATTAGCTATTTTTGCAGCAACTGTATTAGCCTGGATTTCTACCTGTTCACCTATACCACCGCGGCCCGGTATAACCATGATATCCGAATATTTACCCGAATAAGACATTGATTCTGCTACTTGAGCCAGAGTTGAACCACCTGTAACAGCAATTGTATCACCATCAGTAAATATATCCATTAAATAGGAAGCAGCAAAACGACTAATTTCTCTCTTAACAGAAGAATACTTTAATTCTCCAGGAACAACAAGCACTTCCTCAAGACCCAGTATATCGCTTAGTTTTTCTTCCATATTTTCTATATCTTTTATTTCTTTTATATATATATCTAACTCATCTAGAAAGTTTCTCCCGGTTTCAGTAATACTTGTTCCAGAACGGCTAATTTTTACAAACCCCTGACACTGTAAAAATTCAAGTTCATTTCTTATATTACGCTCACTAATATTTAATTTTTGAGCAAGATTTCTACGCCCAATAGGTTGATAATAGTAAACAGTTCTCAATATAGTATACCTGTTTTCTGCCAAAGTTATCAATTCAGGTACAATTTTTTTCTGTATTTTAAATAAATACTGCACATTATCCACTCCATTATTGGGTTTAATATGTCCTCGCGGAACATTATTGTCCCGATGAACTCAAAAAAACCAGCAAAATAATATTATATATATATTATTTCATTTCCGCTATATTTTATTCTACATAAAATTAATAATTCCTGCCTAAAAACTTAAATAATCTTTTAACAACTATTAAATTCTTTTTTTTCGTTTTACAGATGATTTAAGTCCCAGTTCATTTCTGTATTTAGCTACAGTTCTTCTGGATACATTTATATCTTCTTCTTTCTCCAATTTACGAGCTATACTACTATCACTTAGTGGAGAACTCTTGTCTTCATTTTCTATATATTCTATAATCATAGTTTTTATACTAACAGATGAAATATTATTAATACCACTTGTAAAGAAAAATTTTAATTCAAATAATCCCTGTGGAGTCTGAACATATTTTTCACTTGTTGCCCTGCTTACAGTTGACTCATGCATATTAATACTATCCGCAATCTCCTGCATTGTCATTGGTTTTAAATACTTTATACCCCTATTTAAAAATTCTTCTTGCTTACTTATAATAGACTCTGCTATCCTGTAAACAGTAATCCGGCGCTGTTCAATACTTTTTATTAACCATAAAGCAGATTTAAACTTTTTGTGTAAAAATTCATAAGTATCACCTTCACTAGATTTCTGTAACATACGGTAATATTGAGGGTTTATACGCAATACAGGACTAGCTTTTTCATTCATAATTACTACAAACTTTCCTTTTACTTTTCTTATAATTATATCAGGTACTATATATTGAGTATTCTCTTTTTCATTAAACCCAGCAGCCGGCTTTAAGCGTAACGTTTTAATTAAATTTAATGCACCCTTTATTCTTTCCTTTTTAGCATTATAATCTTTTATTATTTTTCCATACTTCTTTTCAGTGATTAAATCATAATAATTAGCAACAAGAACTTCAGCTAATTCTGTATTTAAAGCCAGACTATCAAGCTGAATTAATAGCGATTCCCTGGGATTACGGGCAGCAATACCTTTTGGGTCAAGATATTGAATACGTTTTAATATATTATTTACTTTTTTCTTTGCCAAATTAAAATGCTTACTGATTTCTTCAGTAGACAGTGTTAAAAATCCATCTTCATCTATATTACCCAGAATGTAATTTCCTATTTCCATTTCACTATCCTCTAATACAAGATAAAGTTGTTTTTCCAGATGTTCAAGCATATTTGGTTTATAACTTACATAATTCTCATAATCATTTTCTTTATCACTATTATAATTTACATAATTATTACTCTGCGAATATTGGTTAGCCAATCTTTCATCAATATTATTTTCATCCTCATCTTTTTCCAGTAATGGATTAGATTCCAGCTCTTCTTCTACATATTCAGCAAGATCCTGACTGGAAAACTGGAGTAATTCAATTGCTAATTGTAACTTGGGAGTCATTATTAATTTTTGCGTCTGCTCCAAATTAAGTGATAAACCTAAATCCATTATTTCCCTCTCCTTAATTCATCAGCCAGTTTTCTTAAACGTCTTAATCTATGATTTACACCAGACTTACTTAATGGTGGATCAAGTAGCTGTCCTAATTCTTTTAAACTGGCATAAGGATTTTTTCTGCGAAGTTTAGCTATTTCTTTTAGACCTTTGCTAATATTATCAAACCCACGATATTTTTCAATTATATTTATATCTTCCATCTGTTCCATTGCCGCTTTTACTGTCTTTTCTAAATTAGCTGTTTCACAATTCACACGTCGATTAACATTGTTTTTAACATTTTTAACAATATGTTGATTTTCCATATTCAATAATGACTGATGAGCACCTATAATACTTAATATCTTAGTAATATCAGCAAAACTTTTAAAATATATAACATATTTATTTTTATGTTCAATTAGATGTCCCTTTAACTCAAATTGGGCCAATAATTCTAAAATATCTTCTGCATGGCTTTCATATTCTGTTCTGAATTCCAGATGATATTCAGATTCTGGGGGATTTATAGAACCACCACCAAGAAAAGTACCGCGTAGATAAGATTTCTGTAAATTTTTATTATTTATAAAACTCTCTTTAAGAGTAAAAATTATATTTTCATCTTCACTTAACAACCCCAATTTTATTAAAAATTTTTTTATACCCTGCTGGGGAATTATTCTTAATACATATATATGATGACGGCTAAAATTATTATTCTGTTTAACTACAATTTCCATTGTAAATCCAAATTCATCTTTAATATAAGAATATATTTTCCGGGCTAAATCACCATAATATAATTTTATATTTACAGCCAGTTGTTTATTAATAATCTGTATTGAACCATTAATACGTATTAATGCCGATAATTCTGCTATCATTTCTTCTTTATTATGATTATTATTTCTAATTAATTCATGTTTTACTTCTTCTGTAAAAGACATTGTAAATCATCCTTCGGCAATTTTTAATATAACCTGAGCCAGACTATAGGGATCATGCCTTATATAATCTGTATCGGAAAGTAATTCTTCTTCAATCACTGTCAATTCATCTATATCCACTTCGACCGGATAAGCTCCCTCCTTAGCATATCTTCTTTGAATATTTCTATCACCAATCTCACTATTAACTATTATATAATCACATATATCTTTACCAACATGATCATAAATTACCTGTATATGATCAGCAGCCGAATAACCAGTTGTTTCACCAGGTTGAGTCATAACATTACATATATATATTTTTTTTGCATCACTTTTTTTGATAGCATCAGCAATTCCTTCGATTAATAAATTCGGTAAAATACTTGTATATAAACTACCAGGTCCA
>CAYRVO010000165.1:0-4044 GCA_964427565.1 uncultured Halanaerobiales bacterium
TTTATAAGATAAATCTTTAGTTTTATATAGATAAATATTTTGAACATAACCGACTGCTTATTAAGGGTCGGTTTTTTTATTTTTGATAAAATTAAATGTAAATATTATTTTTGATTGGAATTATTTACTTTTTTATCTATTTTTTTGACATATGATCAAATTAGTGATATTATTATAGAAATTATTTATACATATTTACAAAAAAGAAAGGGTGATCAAGATTTCACAGGAACATAAGCTAAGAAAGGAAATGGGATTGTTGGATGTTACGGCACTTACTTCAGGGATTGTAATTGGTGCTGGATTATTTATTGTTACCGGCCTTGGTGCAAAATATGCTGGTTCATATGTCTGGCTTGCTTATCTATTGGGGGCCATACCTGTATTGTTTGCTGGATTAAGTACTGCTAACCTTGCTACTTTTTATCCTGTTGAAGGTGGAGAAAGTTATGTTTATCCCTCACGTTTAATTCACAAATTAGTTGGATTTTTATCAGGATGGGGAATGTGGTTTGCAGTTATTGGACCTATTGCTATTACAGCTAAAGCATTTATAAATTATTTAAATGAATTACCTAATGTAAATAATGTACCTGTAATCGGAGGATCAATTGTTGTTATTCTGGTATTTTTCGTTATTAATTATTTCGGTTTGAAAGTTTTCTCCCGTGTACAGAATACATTATTTCTCTTTATGATAGGAGGCGTACTTATATTTTCTGTATGGGGTTTATTCCATCTTGACTTTAATCTATTGGGAAAAACATCTCCATCAGGTACTGGAGGAATCTTCAAAGCCGCATCTATGTTGATTTTTTCTTATTCAGGTTTAACACTTGGAGCAGATGTAGGTGAAGAAACAAAGAATCCCAAGAAAATATTACCTCTGGGAATATTCCTAGGCTTACTAATTCCTACAATCTTATATTCACTATCCAGTTTTGTCTGTGTTGGTGTTATACCCTGGGATCAATTTGCTAATGACTCAGCTCCCTATGTAGCTGCAGCAAAATCTTTTATGGGGCCTACCGGTACATTCTTTATAATTATTGTTGCTTTTGCTGCTATTCTTTCATCACATAATGGAGAACAGGCAGTTGCTACCCGGATAGGTTTTGGGCTTTCTAGAGATAAAATAATCAGTGGTAAATGGGCCCATATTAATAAACATGGGATACCTGATGTAGCACTTATTACGACAATCATAATAACTATTGTTTTAATTGTAACTGGAACACTGGAATTACTGGTAACAATTATTGTAGCAATGTTCCTCTTTAACTGGTTGGTTACACATATTGGTGTTTTAATGGCTCAAAAGAAATATCCTGAAATGTATAAAGAATCAGGTTTTAAACTTAATGGCTGGAAAAAAATAATTCCCTGGTTAGGAATAATATTTACATTGTATGCTTTATACCTTCAGGGTACAAAAGCAATATTATATGCTGGTATATGGTTTGCTGTTGGAGCAGTTATTTACTTTATAGGTATGAATGTCGGAGATAAAGAAGAAATTAATCGCTTAACTGAAGAATGGCCTGGAAATAGATATATGGATGATGTAGAAATTTAAAACATATAATATTTTTACAGAATATTAAGGTGGTAATGGTTTTTCCATTACTGCCTTTTTTTATTTAAAATTTTTTTCAAAAAGATAATATTATTGATAAAAGTAGTTTCCCTAAAATTAATTTGCAAGCTTCCCAAAGGATTATTTCGTCATTGATTACTGTTGCAAAAATTATGTGCAACTTATATAATATAAAATAGTATATAAAAGGTAAACTATAAGAGAATACAATTTATACCTCCGGTTATAATATTAAAAAACAACAGGGGGTAATTTTAATGGTAGATAAGAATGATCCGGAAAGAGAAAAAGGTGCTGCTCCTGCTGATTATATGCCGGCAATTTTTGGCTGGTTAAATATGGAAGACCAGGCAGAACAGGCAAAGGAAATCAGTAATATCTCTCGCAATACAGAAAGAGATACAGATAATATTAAAAAATATGAATTCAGCAATCTTAATGAAGACAATTTAAGTAAAATAAAAAGTCTGGAAGATGAAATAAATGAAAACAGAAGTAAAGCTATTAATTTAATTGCTTTTAATAGAAAATAAGGTGAATTTATTGTGTTTAAAATACTACGAAAAGAAATTTATTTAATTATATTAGCTATTATTATTGGCATTATTGTTGGTTATATTTCTCTGGCTTATGCCCGGTTTTTAAATTTTCTTTCAGCTTCATTTTATTTAAATTTGTCAGGGGAACTTAGATTACTTATAATACTTATACCGGCTGCAGGTGGTTTAATAGTAGGTCTTTTTATCCATTTTGGTAGTTTAACAGCCCGTGGTCATGGTATACCGGCAATAATGGAAACTATAAAATCAAAGGAAAGAAGGCTTTCTGCCCAAGATCTCTTGACAGAGGCTTTTGCTTCTGCTATTACAATAGGAACAGGTGGTTCTGCCGGTAGATTTGGTCCTGTGGTTGAGATAGGTGCCGGTATAGGAGATATTATTGGCTATAATTTAGATTTATCCCTTTCATTATATCAGACACTCCTTGGTTGTGGTGCTGCAGCAGGTATTGCCGGTATTTTTGGAGCACCACTGGCAGGAATAATATTTACTGTAGAAGTCCTTTTTAAAGAGTTTAAATTAAAGAGATTAAGTTTAATTATTATTAGTGCTCTCAGTTCTGATGCCCTGGTTCGTTTTCTGGAAGGTAGCAAAACAATATATTATTATCCTTCCTTCAGTATTAATAGTCCCCTGGAATATCCCCTATATCTTATTCTAGGTATTTTTACAGGATTTATAAGTTATATATTTATAAAACTACTCTATAATTTATCTATTTTTAATGAAAAAGTCAATCTCCCTTACTGGTTAAAACCAACACTTGGAGGTCTATTAGTTGGAATAACTGGTTATGCTGTACCCGGTATTCTGGGAACAGGTATTACAGTTACTAATGATATATTATTGGGGAAATATGTTATTAGTTTTTTGTTTGTCTTATTAATTCTGAAAATTGTTGTTACCGGAATAACTCTTGGATCAGGTGGTTCAGGTGGTATTTTTGCTCCTGGATTAATGATTGGTGCCCTCTGTGGTGTTATGTATGGTAAAATATTTCATAAAATTTTTCCTGCTATAGTTAAATTACCGGAAGCATATGGGCTTGTAGCTATGGCTGCTTTAATTAGTGGATTGTTACATGCACCACTGACAGGTGTAATAATTATTTTTGAAATAACACAAAATTATTCCTTAATAATACCTCTTTTACTTGCCTCAATATTTTCTACAATTATCTCCAGATTACTAAATAAAGAATCGATTTATTCTCCAGATATATTTAAAAGATTTCAGTGAACCTCTATGTAAGTCAAAGTCATTATCTTAATGAAAATCCTGTTTTTTTATTTGTTGCAGGAAGTTCATTTGCCCTAAAGTCATACATACTTTACATTCTTAAGGCTTTGTAGTATAATTTTCACCATGGAGATATAAATAATCTAAAGATTACAAGGGGCTGTTAAGATTGCAGTTATTTAAAAATATTGAATTAAATAAATTAACCCCGGCACAGATCCTGGTACTGGGTTATTTTATTGTTATATTAAGTGGTACTGTACTGCTTATGTTGCCAGTAGCAACCACAGCAGCAGGTGGATTAAATCCTGTTGATGCCCTTTTTGAATCTACTTCAGCTACCTGTGTTACAGGTTTGATTGTAGTTAATACTAAAACTGCCTTTACCCTTTTTGGACAAATTGTCATTCTTTTTTTGATACAGATAGGTGGCCTGGGGATTATGACCATGTCAACCCTTATTGCCTTTATTATTGGTAAAAAAATAACTTTAAAGGAACGTATGATTATTCAGGAAGATCTAAATCAATTTAAAATATCCGGTATGGTAAGACTGGTTCAATATGTACTTGGTTTTACATTTGTAATTGAAGGAACTGGTGCTTTTTTATTGTTCTTACGCTTACTTAAAGAAAATCCTTTTTTTAA
>CAYRVO010000166.1:0-4033 GCA_964427565.1 uncultured Halanaerobiales bacterium
TGAGTTTACAGGTTCACCATTTTCATAATCAATCCACGTAACTTTACTTTTTTCTGTCAAAGAAATTATAATTCTTGTTCCCTGTTTAAATTTAATATTAGGGTTTTTTAAGAAATTAGCTTTTAAAATGGACTTAATTGAAACTCCGTGATTATATGCTATATCAAAGAGATATTCTCCTCCCTGTTTAACATTATATAATTTGTGTTTTACAAATAGAGCCGGGCTAACAGGCATAATAAGTTTTTGACCTGTATATACATTTTCTTTTTCTGTAAGTTGATTAATGGCCCTTAATCCTTCTTCAGCAACATTATAATATTTAGCGATACTGGCTAAAGTATCATCACTATCAACACGGTAATAATTATTTAGTTTAGAACTTGCTTTCTTTATATAAGCAAGTTTATTTGATTTTTGCAGGGGAATTACTAATATTGTTCCACTTTCAATGTTGTTTGTGTTTGTGAGATCATTATAATCTAAAAGTTCAGAAATTCTTACTCCAAACTTATCTGCTAGATTCCAGATTTTATCACCTTTATCAAGTTTATAAAAATAATAAGGCCTGTACATATTATTTGTTGGTGTATCATTATTATTATCTGACTCATTTGCGGAGACGGGAATAATAAGTTTTCTACCCGCATAAAGATCATAGGCATCTTTAATATTATTTAAATTAACCAGTTCTTGCACAGTTGTATTATATTTTTGAGCTATATTCCATAGAATATCACCGGCCTGAATCCTGTAATAGATATATTGCGAATTGTTGTGATTATTATCATTTTCTTTATCTATATATAGTTTTTGGCCTACATGAATGTTATAATCATTAAGATTATTTAGTTCAAGAATATCTTCTACTGTTACGTTATGCTGTTGTGCAATTTCCCAGAGTGTATCACCTGTTTTAACATAATAAATATTAGAATTAGAATTGTTTATTACCTGACCTTTAATTATTAATTTTTGACCAACATTAAGCCAGTTATTTTCAGTGATATTATTATACTTGTGGAGGATATCCATTGATACATCAAACTTATTTGCTATTTTCCACAAACTATCACCAGTTTTTACATAATATACGGTAGCGGCCTGTAAAGGAACAGCAGAAATCACTAAAATTATTAAGACAAATACAATTAACTTAATAGTAGAATGTTTCATTTTTTTCTCCTCTCTATAATTAATGTAAGTAGAGTATAACATAGATAAGTATTCCTGGCAATGAAAGAAAATTGAATATTTTTACCAATTGAGTATAAAAAAGATAATTAGGCCAGTTGTTTCTGATTTGAAGATAATTTTTTAATGCTAAATTCCATAGCAAATGTTTTGATATTTGCCCCCTCTTTCATAAAAATAGCGTTCATAGTATTTAGCCCCAGTAAAAATGGTATATTAACGATTGTATGATATTTATTATTGTTTTTACTGGCAATAACAATAGAACCAGTCTTTTTATTATCTTTTGTCCATTTTTTTTCTTTATTATCTGGAAGTGGTTTAATGTAAATCTTATCGATGTTAGTAATTAAAGATGTAATAATAAGCCCATTTTTTTTATTTTCTATTTTAACTGTATCTTTCAGGTAATCATCTATTAATTTATTAAAAATATCTTCAAAGGTTGTCAGCTTTTGCATTAACAAAACCTCCCATATAAGCACATAAATTTTAAAAAATAAAATTTAACCCCGCGAGGTATCAATAATATTATTGTCATTAGTTAATTAAAATAAACCTTGTTTTTAAAATAAACCAGGAATATCCGGGATATCGACATCACCTATAATTTCTTGTTTTTTATTTTGCTCCAGTTTATCTGCCTTTTGTAATCCATTGTTTGTTGCTTTGATAATTGCTTTTTTAAAGTTATTATTAATATTTTTTGTAAAAAATTCAATATCGATAATTTTCCCTTTACCATTAACTTTTACTTTAACCATGTTTTTGTCTTCTTCTCCATATACATACATTTTCTTTAAATTCTGCTGTAATTTTATAAGCTCTTCCTTTATTCTTTTAATTCTACCAATAATATCTTCCATATCTTCCATAATACTATCACCTCCAATTAATTATTATGCAGGGTGATATAAATTGATGAATACTACTTTAAAAAATATTTACTAATGATATAATTGTTTTGTAATAATCTTATAAATGAGGTGAGAATTATGAAATTAATTGATACTCATGCACATCTGGATTTTCCTGATTATGATAAAGACCGCAAGCAAGTAATTACCAGGGCTAAGAAAGAGGGTCTACAATATATTATTAATGTAGGTGCAGATTTAATATCCAGTAGGAGATCTGTGAAGTTAAGCACGAAAAATTCCTTTATATATGCAACTGTAGGTGTTCATCCTCATGAGGCGAAAGGAGTAAATGAGAAGATACTTAAACAGTTAGAAAATTTAGCAGATGATGATAAAGTTGTTGCCATAGGTGAAATTGGTTTAGATTTTCATTATGATAATTCACCACGAGATATACAGAAAGAAGTATTTCATTTACAATTGAAATTAGCCAGAAGTGTAAACTTGCCAGTTGTAATTCATTCCCGGGAGGCAATTGAGGAGACACTAAAAATCCTAAAGAAAGAAAAAATAGAAGATATAGGTGGTATATTTCACTGTTTTTCAGAAGATGCACTTACAGCCCACAAAATTATAGATATGGGCATGTATATTGCTATTGGAGGTGTAGTAACTTTTAAAAACGCGCGTAAAGTAAGGGAAGCTGTTAAGAGTATCCCCCTGGAAAAATTAGTGGTTGAAACAGATGCTCCTTATTTAACTCCCCATCCCCATCGTGGACACAGGAATGAACCGGCTTATATCAAACATGTTGTAAAGAAAATTGCAAATATCAAAGATATTTCTCCAGCAGAAGTAGCCAAAAAAACTACAGTTAATGCAAAAGAAATTTATAATATCCCCTAAAAAAAGAAATAAATGTAAAAAATTACATTAAAATGCAGGAATTTTAAACTTTTTAACTAAATAAGTTATAAAGCTGAGTTAATAAGTTTAAAAATTGTTGGTTAAAATGTGGGGGATTTTAATGTGAACAGGAATTATATAAGTTCAGAAGAGATTGCTGATTATGTAATAGAATCATGGACTAGATGTATAGAAAAGAATGTGCCCCGTAAACTTATTATAGATAATATAAGCTACAAACAAATAAACAATTACAGTTTTAATAAATATTTATTCACTGAATTAGCTGTTGAAATTAATAGTATTATCAGAGATGAACTGGTCTTTTTTTTAATAAATAAAAATTGTGTATTACTGGATTTAGTCTGTAAAGATACAATAAGAAAAGAAATTATGGAGGTAGGTATAAGAAAGGGATTTTCTTTTTTAGAGCAAGATATTGGCACCAATGCTGTTTCTCTTGCCTGTGAATTAAAACAGGCTGTTTACTTACAGCCGAAGTATCATTATTGTAATTTTTTTAAGGATTGGTGTAGTTTTTCTATTCCACTTAAAAAAAATAATCATATAGAAGGTTATCTTTCTATAGTGAAAATTAATCAAAATTTGCCTCAGAATATAATAGCGATTAGTAAATTACTTGCCTATATTATCACTACCAGAAATAAGAAATGTCAAACACATAAACAAAAGAAATTATATAATCTATCTGATCGTCAGCTACAGGTTTTAAGATTAATTGCCAGTGGAATGACAGAAAAGGCTGTAGCCAGACAGTTACAAGTTAGTCAAAGTACTGTAAAATATCATAAGCAAATATTATTTAAGAAATTAAAAGTACAATCAATTGTTGAAGCTGTAGTGCGTTCTTTAAAGTTAGGGTTAATTTCAGTGGATGAATTACATTTAAAGTTATAAAAAGCAAGCAAAGGTTATACAGTAATTATTTATAATGTATAACCATTACTACTCGAATGGGTAGTAATTTTTTTTGTAAGAAAAAAGACTATATAAAAATATAGTAGAAATATATGTAAAAAAATGGTATTATAATAAGTACAAACTTCCGGGAG
>CAYRVO010000167.1:0-3966 GCA_964427565.1 uncultured Halanaerobiales bacterium
TATAAGATTAAAAAAAAGTTAAAAAGAAGAAATTTCAAGAAGGATAGTCTATTAACACAGATAAAAGAAGACTATAAAAAATTAATTAAAGTTACAAATAATAATATTGATAGTTATACACTTATAAAAGAAAAGTTAGAAAATAAAGAGAAAAGAATATTTCGGGGATTAACTTTTATTGAAAATAGTGCTTCCCTATATATATTACTTGGTTTTTTTGGAGTATTATTTATAATAGCAGGTTCATTATTGAATACCGAATTTACAGGTTTTGATAGTTTAAGTAATATATACAGTAATCTGGATAAAATGATTATAACAATTATTTTTACATTGATATGTTCTTTTATAATTAAAATTATATGCTATATTTTAAATACAGGAGAGAAAATTGATTCACTAATTGAAGACATCAGGGATTATTTAGAAACAGAAATAAAACCCTATACATATAATAAAAATGCTGAATTAGGGATTATCCATGAATTAATGAAAAAAATTGAAAGTAGATTATCAGATCTGGAACATACAATTGCCCGGGGGTTCAGTGAATTAGCCTGTGATAAAGAAGGAATAAAAAATAATAACGATTTAAAAATATTACATACTGCAGATATTCATATTGGTTTGGAATTTAATGAATTTTCAAAAGATAAAAATCGAAAACTAACACAGGCAAGATTTGAGGTTCTGGAAAGATTAATTGATATAGCAAATAGAGAAGGATGTAATTTGTTTGTTATTGCCGGTGATTTATTTGAAAGTATAGATATTGAGGATAAAGATATTTTTAGAGTTATTAATATAATTAAAAGTTTCAAAGGTCAGGCTGTCCTTATTTTACCAGGGAATCATGATTACTATAGTAATAATAAGTTATGGGAAACTATTATAGATAATGTTTCTAAAAATATTATTGTATTAAATAAATATAAGCCATATAGGTTAAATGAATTAGGTGTTGCAGCCACAGTTTATCCAGCATACTGTGATAATAGAGATAATAAAGAAAATAGATTAGAATGGATAAAAAATATTAAAAAAAGGAATGATGATAATATATGGGAAATAGGAATAGCACATGGTTCTTTGAAGAATAAATTCCCAGATAGAGGCTATAATTATTTTGTAATGTCGGAAAAGGAACTAGAAGAAATAGATATGGATTTATGGCTACTTGGGCATACTCATGAACCTTATCCAGATCCCGGAATTATTACAGATGAAAAAATATTTAATCCGGGTACACCAGAACCTGATAGTACAAATAGAGAAAATCCTGGTAATGCCTGGATAATTAATATTACAAGTGATAAAAAAATATATGCACGCAGCTTAAAAATAGGTAAATATAAAGATCTAATTGAAGATTAAATCAAAAAAAGCTGATCTGAAGGATCAGCCTTTTTTTAATATATACAATGTTTATTAAGAACTTTGCAATTGGTCACTAATAGTTTGATTAACAGTTTCCATGAGTTTATTAAATTTGTCCTGGACTTCCATAAATTTTTTGATTTTAGGATTATTCTGCATTTTACTTTGAATAGCCTGGATTTCTTGCTGCTGTTGCTGATTAATATTTTTACCATTAGCCTGCATCATTTGCAGTTGTTTTTGTTTTGCTTGAAAATCATTTAACAATGAACTAGCTTCTTCATCATCCTGCATATCACTTTCGGCAGATTTTAAGTTTTTGTATTCTGTTGAATCAACAATTTCTTGACCAAGTTCTTGAGCTTTTTCCATAATTGACATAAATATTATCACCTCGTGTTTTATTAAGAGTACTCTTATTTTGTTTTAAGAGAACACTCCTGCTAAGGTTATCATTTAAAACTAATAATGTCAAATTGGTCAGTATAACTTGCATAATACAATTTATTTATTAACTAAATTGTTCACTCATTTCTTCTTTTAATTTTGCAAGGGAACGAATATTTTTAAACCATTCATTACCAGTAATTTCATTTGTGCAAGCCATATACATTTCTGATATCATAGTTAAAAGGTTTTTAGGAAGGGGGTGGGGTGCAAAACCAACAGAATCCTTCCACTTAGGACCATTTTCTTTTTTTGCTTGACTCAATTCTTTATACCATTTACTGCCCCGGTAATACTTTCTAATCGTTTCCTTACTAATACTAAAGTTTTTAAGTTTAAATCTACATTCATCAGGTGTACCTATAGCATCAACAACCATCAATTCTCTATTCTCATTTAGAGCAACTTCAATCTTACCATCTAAATTTTTAAGCCCTGTTTTACTAACTTCCCTGGTTATTAAAGAATTAACTGTTTCTAAAATTTTAATAATTTCTTGATAAAGATTTTTATCGAGACCTGCTATTTTTTTGGCTTCTTCCCAGCTTATGTAACGGTCAGTACTTTCTAGTTTTGTGGATACATCATAAATAGGATTTTCTAGAAATTCTCTTGCCGGAGGTAATTTAGATAGTCCGTAGTCTTCAATATTAATTTCACCATTTTGTTCTCTTCTTCTAAAACTACTGTGTTCTGGTAATGTATTACGATAAATTACTTCCAGAGGTATCAGACAGTTTACTGGTCTTTTTTTATAAATAGAGTAGTCGTAATGGTTTTCTTTAAATTGTGGTTTTAAAACTCTAACCAGGTCAACTTCCATTTTAGCAACAGGTTTTGTTAATTCAGATAGTTGTTTAACTTCATTATTCTGTATTACACCTCTATAGTGAGTATTTATTCCTTCCTTTTCAAGCATCTCAAAAAAATAGGAAGTAATTATACAGAGTGCTTTTCCTTTGTTGGGAATAAGGTCCGGCATTTCTCCCCAATCAAATACAGAATAACGATCAGAAAATATAAACCGTCCTTTACCAGGTATAGTTTTCTGAGCCGGTTTTATTATATTAAGATCTTTAACACTTCCCATATTGCTTTATCATCCTTTCTTTATTATAAAAAAGTCAACATCAATATAAAAAAGCCTACATTATATTAAAAAAATAATAGATGCCTATAGAATGGTTAAACCATTCTTATGCCTGCCATTTATTTATCTATATTTACTTTCATATTTTTAAATAATAAAAACAAACTTATCATACTTATATTGTTAATATTATTATTTAACATATTATCATAAACTTTTTGAAAAAACAATAATAAGATGTATTTATTAAAACAAGTGTTTTTATCAAAACAGTTGTTAAAGGTAAAACAAGTACAATATTATAACATATATCGGGAGAAAAATATTACAGGGGAGGAAAAAAGAAAATTATAGAGAATATATTTAAAGATAAGTTAGATAATTAAAAATAATTTAATCTATCATTTTGATGAAAGGTGGTTAAAATGTTAAAAAATTTAATTAAAAAAAACAGAAGTTATCGGAGATTTTATGAAAAGGAAAAGATTAAGGAAGAAATCATTCTAGAATTAATTGATCATGCAAGACTTTCCCCTTCAGCAGCAAATAGACAACCACTTAAATATATTATATCCTGTAGTAAAAAAAGCAATAACAGTATATTCTCTAATTTAAGCTGGGCAGGTTATATTAAAGATTGGCCAGGTCCCAAAAAAGGAGAAAGACCAGCAGCATATATAGTAATTCTGGGAGATAAGAATATTGCTAAAAAATACTGGGCTGATCCGGGAATTGCCATTCAAAGTATTTTACTAGCTGCAGTAGAGAAGGGACTTGGAGGATGTACTTTTGCAGCAATTGATAAAGAAAATTTGAGGATTGATTTGAATATTGACAATCAATATAAAATTTTATATATACTTGCCCTTGGTAAACCCAAAGAAAACGTTAAAATTGAGAAATTAGAACATGATAATATTAAATATTGGCGGGATGAAAAACAGGTTCACCATGTACCCAAAAGAAATCTTAAAGATCTTATTATAGAAATTTAAAAAGTGATAGAAGTTGAAGTCTGCTTGAAAACCTCGTTGGCTTGCCCCGAGGAGGGC
>CAYRVO010000168.1:0-3954 GCA_964427565.1 uncultured Halanaerobiales bacterium
ATGTTCAGAATTTTACTGATATAAATGAAAAGATTATCAAAAGGGCTGAAGAAGAAGATTTAAGCCCCCAGGCATTGGCTGAAAAATATCGCAAAGCTTATCTGGAAGATCTTGAAAATATGAATATTAAGAAAGCAGATATATTCTGTTCTGCTACCAAACATATAAAGGAAATTCAGGAGATGGCACAAACATTAATTGATAAAGGTTTTGCTTATCATGCCAATGGGAGTGTTTATTTTAGTGTAGAGAAATTTAGGGATTATGGAAAATTATCAGGACAGAATCTGGATGAAATGGAAGCCGGTTCCCGGGTAGCAGTGAGTGAAGATAAAAAGCACCCCCTGGATTTTGCCCTTTGGAAGAAGGTAGAAGATGAAGAAATTAGCTGGGAGAGTCCCTGGGGTAAGGGCTGGCCAGGCTGGCATGTAGAATGCTCAGTTATGTCTATGAAATATTTAGGACAGAGTTTTGATATCCATGGTGGAGGTACAGATTTGATATTTCCTCATCATGAGAATGAGATTGCTCAGTCAGAAGCATATAGTAGTAAAAAACCATTTGTAAAATACTGGTTACATAATGGAACTATTGATATAAAAGGAGAAAAAATGTCAAAATCTCTGGGTAACTTTTTTACCACCCGGGAATTACTGGCAAAATTTAAGCCTGATGTTATTCGTTATTATGTATTAACCAAACATTATCATAGTCCTATAGATTTTAGTCTGGAGGATTTAAAGAAGGCAAGAGTAAGTGTAAAAAGGCTTATTAATACCCGTAGAAATATTCGCAATTTAATAAAGAAGGATATTAAAGAGGATGGCAATAGTGATTTTAACTATGAAAAATATGCCAACCTACTTAAAGAAAAGAAGAAGGTATTTACAGAAGCGATGGATGATGATTTTAATTCAGCTCGGGCAATAGGTATTATTCATGATCTAGCAACTGAAATCAATAAATTAATTAACAATTCTGGTTTTAAGCTTAATGAAAAAAGTCATCTATTTTTACAGGAAGCTAATAAATTATTTACAGAATTAATTGAAATTCTTGGTCTGAAGTTTGATTATAAAAAGGATGAAAAAGCAAGTTTACAGCTTGTTAATGATCTAATTGAATATATTGTTGATATACGTAAACAAGCAAGAAAGAATAAAGACTATAAAACTGCCGATAAAATACGTGACGATCTTCAGAATATGGGGATAGAACTAAAAGATACACCACATGGGGTGGAATGGATGATTGAAAAGGAGGGGCTTTATGGAGGTTGAACCACAGGCAAAATTAGTAGATTATACCCCTGATCCGGAAAAAAATGTTGCCCTGGCTGCCCGTCTCTGCTATTCTAAAAAAGGAGCGGAAGAAATTAAACGGGATATGACAGAAAAAGAAATTAATTCACTTGTAAAAAAAGTTGTCAATATGGGCCATACTTCGACACTTGAACATACTTACTTTTATTTTTATATTCAATGTAGCAGAGTAACAAGCCATCAGCTGGTCAGACAGAGAATAGGAACTTCTTATAGTCAGAGATCACAGCGCTATGTTACAGAAGATAATTTTGATTATATAGTGCCCCCTTCTATAAAAAATAATAAAAAATCTTTACAATTACTACGTAAGAAAATGAAGAATTTACAACAGGCATATACTCAATTACTTGAGCAGGGAATTCCCAAAGAGGATGCACGCTTTATTTTACCTACTATAAAAACCAATCTTATGGTTTCTTATAATGCCCGTTCATTGCGTTATTTTATCAGATTAAGGAGTTGTAATCGTGCCCAGTGGGAAATAAGAAGTCTTGCCAGGCAGATGTTAAAACAGGTTAAAGAAGTTGCTCCTGTCTTATTTGCTGATGCTGGTCCCCCCTGTGTTATGGATGGTGAATGTCCTGAAGGTGAATTATCATGTGGGAGGATAGATAATATAAATGGTTAAAGTAGAAGGTCGTAATCCTGTTATAGAGTTGATGAAGGGTCAAAGGAAAGTTAGTAAATTATTTTTACAACAGGGCATAAAAGGAGATAAAATAGAATTAATTCAGAAGAAAGCCAGAGAAAAAAATATAAGAATTGATTGGGTTGATAAAAGTAGTTTAAATAACTTATCAAAAACAGATTCACATCAGGGTGTTGTTGCTCTGACAGAGAAAATTGAGTTATACACTCCTCAGGATATTTTAGAAGAGGCTAAAAAAAAGAATGAACTTCCTTTTGTAATTATACTTGATCAGATACAGGATCCCCATAATTTTGGGGCAATTATTAGGACTGCTTATGCTGCTGGAGCACATGGACTTATTTTTCCCAAGGATAGATCAGCTGGTGTAACTCCAGTTGTGGAAAAAACTTCAGCGGGTGCTGTAGAACATTTAATGTTAGCAGAGGTTAGTAATATAAATTATACTATCAGGGATTTAAAAGAAGCTGGTCTCTGGATAGCCGGTACAGATATAAATGGTAAAAGTTTATATTTTAATCAAGATTTAAAAGGACCTATAGGAATTGTTATTGGTAATGAAGGTCAGGGTTTAAGAAGATTGGTTACGGAAAACTGTGATTTTTTAATAAAAATTCCCATGAAGGGTAAACTTGCTTCGCTCAATGCTTCTGTAGCTAGCGGTATCGTTATTTATGAAGTCCTAAGACAAAGAAGATGATATTTATAATTGTCGGGATGTTTTTTTAACTTGACTCTGACTGTTTTAATAAGTATAATATATATGTATAAGGGAGGGGATTCTGGTTGAAAGGAAATGCACAGGAAATTGAGTATGAAGACTATAACCAGCTTAGTGATGACGAATTAATTAAGTATATTCATCTAGGAGATAGTGAAGCAGAAGAAAAACTAATTAAACGTTACAAAAATTTTGTACTTGCTAAGTCACGTTCTTATTTTTTAGTTGGAGCGGACAGAGAAGATATTGTCCAGGAGGGAATGATAGGTCTCTATAAAGCAATTAGAGATTATAAAATAGAACGTCTGGCTTCCTTCCGTGCTTTTGCTGAATTATGTATTACCAGACAGATAATTACGGCCATTAAAGCGGCTACTCGTCAAAAACACCAACCTTTGAATTCTTATATTTCTTTAAATAAACCTATTTATGATGAAGAATCAGATCGTACTTTGCTGGATGTATTAAAAGGTGGAAGATTGTATAACCCGGAATCCTTATTTATAAGTCGAGAAACATATGAATTAATTGAAGATAAAATCAATGAAATGTTAAGTCAGTTAGAATTTGATGTATTGCAGGAATATCTAAAGGGGAAATCCTATCAAGATATTGCGGATGCATTAGACAAGCATGTAAAATCAGTGGATAATGCTTTACAGCGTGTAAAAAGAAAGCTGGAAGTTTTCTTGGAAAAGCATAATCTGTGAGCATCCACCGTTTAACGGTGGTACATATATAATATTTGTTAAACAGGAGGGAAAAAAGATGGCAAAGGAAAAATTTGAAAGGACAAAACCGCATCTAAATATAGGAACGATAGGACATGTTGACCACGGTAAGACTACTTTAACAGCAGCGATAACATCAGTTTTATCTAATTATGGAGGAGCAGAAGTAAGATCTTTTGATTCAATTGATAATGCTCCTGAAGAAAAGGAGAGGGGAATAACAATAGCAACCTCTCATGTTGAGTATGAAACAGAAAACAGGCATTATGCCCATGTTGATTGTCCCGGTCATGCTGATTATGTAAAGAACATGATCACCGGTGCTGCTCAGATGGATGGAGCAATACTGGTAGTTTCAGCAGCAGATGGCCCGATGCCCCAGACTCGCGAACATATTTTGTTAGCGCGTCAGGTTGGGGTACCGAGCATAGTTGTGTATTTAAATAAGGCAGATATGGTAGATGATGAAGAATTAATAGAATTAGTAGAGATGGAAGTAAGAGATTTATTGAATGAATATGATTTTCC
>CAYRVO010000169.1:0-3943 GCA_964427565.1 uncultured Halanaerobiales bacterium
AGCTGGGAGATAAAATTCAGCTGGTAGGAGATGACCTCTATGTAACAAATACTGAACGCCTTTCCAGGGGAATAAAAGAAAGTGTAAGTAATTCAATTTTAATAAAGGTTAATCAGATTGGTACCATGACAGAAACACTGGATACCATAAAGATGGCCAAAGAAGCCGGTTTTACAGCTGTGGTTTCACACCGTTCCGGAGAAACAGAAGATGTTACGATATCTGACCTGGTTGTAGCCTGTAACACAGGCCAGATTAAAACAGGTGCCCCGGCTCGTTCTGAGCGAGTAGCAAAATATAATCAGTTATTGAGGATAGAAGAGGTATTGGGTGAAGCTGCTCAATATGCCGGTATGGATGCATTTTATAATTTAAAATAAGCATATTGGAAAAAGATATATATAGTAGAGAGAGTCCTGAATGTTTTTAAGTATCGGGGGCTCTCTTTTTTATTATTGCTTATGTTATAAAATAAAAAAAATTGACAAAGAATATAATATGTTTTATAATGAATAAGGATTCATAAAAAAGGAGGGCTAAAAAAGTTTTTTTTATATTATATTAATACTGACCGGTCAGTATTAATATAATTCTGTACTCTTATAAAGAAAACTTATAAAGAATAAGGTATTGAGGTAAATGGAGATTTAACTAAAAAGATAAATTATAATAATGATAGTGAAAAATTTAGTGGTTTAACAGAATTAGATTTAGAGTTAAGCAGGGATTTTGGCTTTGAAAAGAGATTATTTATTAATCCCATTTTAAAATTAAGATATAATGAAGATACTGATTTTTCAGATTTGGATTTTAATGGATATAAAGGTGTTGATTATGACTATCTGCGAGAAGCTTATTTTGATCTTTATCTCGAAAATACGGATATCAGGGCAGGTCGCCAGCTTGTGAACTGGGGTACAGCCTATGAATTAAATCCAATTGATTTAGTTAATCCACTAGATCTAACCACTACTGATCCCCTGGAATTTGAGAGGGGAGTAGCGGCTTTAAAAGCAAAGTATTATTATGATTTCAATACTATTTTTACAGGTGTAATGATAGGAGAACATCGGCCAGCAACTCTGCCCGTGGGAATGGAAAATATGGCCGGGCAAATGATACAGGGAGTAGCCTATGAGAATTTAGTAGAAAATATTTATCAACAAACCGGCAACTTAGATAATGCAGAAAGTATGGCAGGAGCTATTATTAATAATAATTGTACAGTGTCTTCTCCAATTGCCGGAGAAATAGATAGTGTTGAAGATGTTGAAATAGCTTTAAAGGCCATGTGGCGTAATATTAATGGATATGATATTTCACTCAGTTATTTTCATGGTTACCAGGATATGCCTACTGTAGTTTCCAATTTAGGTGAAGTTTATGCAGCTCTGGATGAAGTAACAGAGAAATATATGGTAAATGGAACATCAGATAAAGAGATAGAAATTGAACTTGGCTATAAACAAACAGATTCATTTGGTTTTAATGTTATAGGTTCAATTAAAGATGTAGGTGTCTGGACAGAAATGAATTATGCTCAAAATGCAGATGAAGAGGAAAAAATAGACCTGGTTTTTGGTGGGGATTATACATTTGAAAATGGATTTTATACTGTAGTTCAATATTTCCACCGTGAGTATAAAGATAATTTAATCAACAATTTTCTTGCTGCTTACAGTGAAGGTGAGTTAATACATAATCAAAATTTCCTGATTTTACATGGAGAGATACCCTTTAAACAGATTCATAATTGGCAGGCCAATTTTATATATGATCTTGATAATGATAATTATATGTTAAATCCAGAAGTGAATTACTCTCTTACTAACAATATAAATTTTGATATAGGGACTATTATATATAATGAAAAAAATTCAACATCTGGATTTGATTTATTACCATTGTTGAGTGAGGAAAAGAGTTATATCCAATTTACTTATAGTTTTTAGAAAATATAAATATGATGGAGGTGCCCTGATGGGAAGGGATGTTAGCCTTTTTAGTAGTCTGGAAGAGAAAAAGAGACGTATTTGTGAAGCAGCTATAAATATTTTTGCTAAAAAAAGTTTTACTAAGACTACAGTATCTGAAATTGCTGCTAGAGCTGGAGTAGGTAAAGGAACTTTTTATCTTTACTTTAAAAGCAAAAAGGAGTTACTGAATTTTTTGTTGGAACACGGGATTGATTCTTTAATTTCTGAGGTAAGGACTAAAATTAAACAGAAAAAATACACTAAAGAAAAATTGAGAATTGCTATAGATATTCAACTTGAATTTTTTGCCAGACATCATCAATATTTCACTTTTTTTGTTCGTGAATTATGGAGTTATCGAGAAGGCTTAAAGAAACAGATTAATCATTTGAAAAAAAATTATATAGTAATTTTTGAAAGGTTAATTAATAATGGGGTTGAAGAAGGAATATTTAAAAATGTTAATGTAGAGACAATAGCTTCCGGGCTTTTTGGTTTTCTCAGTATATCTTCGTCACACTGGATTTTATTTTCACAGGAATTTCCGGCTCAGGATATTAACAATAGTATTAATAAAGTATTTTTCAGAGGTTTATTGGCTGAGTGACTTTGAATTTTGCAGGAAGTATTAATAATTGGGAATGGGGGATTATCTCCTGTTCTCAATTTGTTTATAGAAAGATGTATTTTAATATTGACAAATAAATATAATTGACATATAATTTAACTTGACTGACCGGTAGGTCGAGAGATTATAAATGAAAGGCAGGTAAATATATTACATGGCTCTAAATACTAAAGATGAGATTTTAGAAGCAGCAGTAGAACTATTTGCAGCCCGTGGTTATCACGAAACTTCAATGTCCAGAATTGCAGATGAAGCAGGGATAAGTAAGGGTACACTTTATTGGTATTTCTCAGGTAAAGAAGAATTGTTTCAGGAATTAATAACTACTGGTTTTAATATTCTTTTTACTAAAGTAAATAAAATAATCAAAAAGGATATACCAGCTGATGAGATGCTCTATCAATATTTGGAGACTAAAATAAAATTTTTAGAAAAACATAGAAGAATTGCCAAAATAGCAGTAGAAAATCAGGAGATTATTAATCCAGAATTTAAAGAAAAGGTAATGAACAAACATAGGGAAATGATTAATTATGTTGCTCAAATAATTGACAGGGGTAAAAAAGAGGAAGTATTTATTGGTTATGAATCTTTTGATACTGCTATGTTAATAATCGGTATGACAAACTGTATGAATTCTGATTTTATGTTTAAAGACAATAGGGATAGAAACAAAAAAGTTGATTTTATTTATAATATAATAAAAAATGGTATTGCAAGGAGGGAATAATTTTTGTTAAAGAGATATTGTTCAACTAGTATAATTTTAGTCCTGATGTTATTATTATTTGTTCAGGGAGTGTTGGCTGAAGACAAATTGACACTTAAGAAAGCTTTAATTAGAGGGATGGAAGAAAATGCACAGATAGAAAATAGTTTGATTGATAAAGAAAAGGCAAAAAAGGATTTAGAACTTGCTAAATGTTATTTATTCCCGGAAATAAATATACAGAGTACATATACCCGAATGGGTGATCCTCCACAAACACCCAATGAATATGCATTTTTACCAACTGGAAATTATAATTATGAAGGTACTCCTCTATCTAAATATATGCTAATTCCCACAGGATATATGGAAGCACCAGCAGACAATTATAATACGGCTATTTCTATCAGACAGCCTGTATATACAGGTGGGCAGGCTATAGCTGGTATTAAGCTGGCTAAAAAAGGCGTGGAATTAAACAATATACAATATAAAAAACAAATCAATGATACACTTTATCAGATAATCCAGGCTTATTATAATGTTTTAAGGGCCCGTACTATGGTTAGTGTTCAGGAAAGTGCATTAAAAGTTGTAAAAGAGCATAAGAGAATTGTTGAAGTTAATATT
>CAYRVO010000170.1:0-3938 GCA_964427565.1 uncultured Halanaerobiales bacterium
CTTCCAGGTCTTTTAATCTACTGTATAACTCTTTCTCTTTATCAGTAATTACAACCCTGCTTTTTTTCTGGGTTCTCTCATCACTATCTATTATACTATAATCAATATCCAGTCCAATACTTGCAAATAACTCTTTTACTTCTTTTCTGCCTGCTATTAATGATTCATAGCTGATTATTATACTATCTTCAATATTTTCATAAGCAGCTATTAAAGCATTATTATTTTCAAACCAATCAGGACGAAAACGCGAAATACCTCTCCGTAACTGGCTGGCTTTTACATCAGCAGGATTCCTGAAAATAAAAACACTTCTTAAATTGCGGGTAATATGACGGTAAAAAAAGATAGCCGGAATTCTAACAATTTTCAAACCAGCAGCTTTCTTACAGTTGTTTAATTTATCAACAATCTTATTCATTTTAATTGTATTTTTAACTGTCATTGCTTCTTTTAAAAGTTTCTTTGTAAGTTTCTTGTTTATTTCAAGTTCATAATACCCCGCCTGATTATATTCATCAGCATCATAATCAGAAGGGAACTCTATACCTGCACTTTCGACCAGTTGACAGGCAAGAGATGTACCACTACGTGGATGACCTCCTACAATTACTGCATTTTTTAATACTTTTGCTCTTATATCACTTACCATCTCTTACTATCCCCCTTTTTCCATCCTTCTTTTCCAATCAGGGGTACAAATCTTACCATACCCATTGATTTTTTACTATACTCACCATCATCTTTATATCTAAGCTGAAATAATTCCTGTATATTCCTATCACCAACCGGCAAAACCAGACAACCATCTTTTTTAAGCTGTCTTTTTAATGTCTGAGGTATTTCAGGGGCTGCCGCACTGACAAGTATACCTGAAAAAGGGGCCTTTTTTTGCCAGCCCTTTGTACCATCACCAATATTGATTTCTATATTATCATAGCCCAGAGATTCAAAAAGCTTATCTGCTTTATCAGCAAGAAGTTGATAACGTTCTATACTATAAACCTTTTCTGTAATCCTTGATAAAATTGCAGTTGCGTAACCCGAACCAGTACCTACTTCTAGTACATTATCATTTTCATGCAAATCTAAAGCCTGAATCATTTCTGCTACAATATATGGTTGGCTGATAGTCTGACCCTCACCAATAGGTAAAGGACCATCTTCATAAGCCATTTCCTGTCTGTCTTCCGGAACAAATCTGTGTCTGGGAACAGTCAAAAAAGCATTTAAAACCTTATCATCATTAATACCCCGCTTTTTTAACTGCCTGTCCACCATTTCTTCTCTCCTGCATTTCATCTTTTTTTCCTGCTTCATTTTAATCCTCCTACAGACATTTGCGGGCTCTTTTTTGCCCTTTTTTAATAAGTTCCTGTAAGATCTTTCTTTTCCCAAACCCCATAGTCCCCGGTGGGTTTAAAGATTTTTCAGGAGCAATTCTATTTATATAAACAATTCTCTTTTCACCTTCAGGCTTAAGCCCATACAATTCTCGCAGTTCATCTACAAAATCTGGCGGTAATTTTTTTTCATATCTATTTATAATTCTTATTAATTTATTAATCTTTCTTGCTTGCTTTAAGTCTCCATACATTAAATTTAATCCCGCGATATCAATTACACTATCTATAACTTTTACTGCCGAATAAAAACTTTCATCTTTATCTTTCCCTTCCTCCTCACCTTTAATTATAGATAGAGGAGTTAAAAACACAACATATATCTTCCTTGCCCCCCATAAAATAGCTTCCTTTAAAGGTGTATTATCCAGAAATCCACCATCAATATAGTAATTATTGTCAATCTTCATGCTGGGATAAGCTACAGGATAAGCCATTGAGGCTAAAACAGCATTATTTACAGTCACATCAGAATTAAAATCAAATATATGTAGATCCCTGGTATTTAAATTTGTTCCAGTTACACTCAGCTGACAATCAGTGTAGTCGAAAAATTTTCTCTCTTTACTAATATATTTAGCCAGAATTTTTTTTACTTCTCTATTTGTGAAAATTGATGGTATAAGTAAAGGGTTAAATAAATTGCCGACAAATCCTGACCAATTAAGAGATAAGATATGTGTTACTTCCTGCCATACCTTTTCCAATTTACAGGCAGTTTCTTTAAAATCAAGACCACTGTTAATAAATTCAGCCATTAATGCACCATTAAAAGCCCCAATAGAAGAACCTGTTACCAGATCAATTTTAATACCCTGTCTACAGAGCTCTTTTATAACTCCTACCTGATAGGCGCCTTTTGCTCCTCCCCCACTTAAAACAAGGGCTGTTCTAACGGGATTTTTTTTATCACCGGTCTTCCTGAATTTCAATTTTATCCTCCCCTGAATTCTTCTCCTTTCTTAGTAATCAAAGCAAATTCATATAAAATTCTATTCCTTATCCTCCGGCTTGCCTTTCCATCACCATAAGGATTAACAGCATTACTCATTTTTCTATATTTATTATTATCTTCAAGTAGAGTTTGCACAGTATCTATTATTTTATCTCTATCAGTCCCTACCATTTTAACCGTTCCGGCACTGATAGCTTCCGGTCTTTCTGTCGTATCACGGAGAACAAGTACAGGCTTACCCAATCCAGGTGCCTCTTCCTGAACACCTCCAGAATCTGTTAAAACCAGATAGGAACGGTTCATAAGATTGGCAAAAGACTGATAAGTAAGTGGCTCAATCAAATGTACATTATCAATATCAGCAAGGATTTTATTAACTAAATTTCTTACTGCCGGATTCAAATGAACAGGAAAAACGACTTCTACATCTTCATTTCTACAGGCAATTTCCCTGACTGCTGTAAATATATTTTCCATAGGTTTACCTAAATTTTCTCTACGGTGTGCTGTCAATAATATAATTCTTTTATTAGCAAAATCAATATTTTTTAAAGTCCGGTTTGCAAAAATATAATCACTGTTAATTGTCATTTTCAAAGCATCAATAACAGTATTACCAGTTAAAAAAATCTTATTTTTATCAATATTTTCCCTGATAAGATTTTCTTTATTATTTACAGTTGGTGCAAAATGTATATCAGCAAGAACACCAGTAAGATGTCTATTCATCTCTTCAGGGAAAGGTGAAAATTTATTATATGTCCTTAAACCTGCTTCTACATGCCCTACTTTAACCTGCTGATAATAAGAAGCCAGAGCAGCAGTAAGAGTAGTAGTTGTATCTCCATGTACTAAAATTAAATCAGGTTTTTCTTTATTATATACATTTTCCAGCCCTTTTAGAACATTAATTGTAATTCCAGATAAACTCTGTTTCTCCTTCATAATATCAAGATCATAATGGGGCGTAATATCAAATAAATCTAGAACCTGATCCAGCATCTCGCGGTGCTGTGCTGTTACAACAACTACTGTTTCCAGCTTTTCTTCCTTCTGCAGCTCTTTAATAACCGGGGCCATTTTAATTGCTTCCGGTCTAGTTCCAAAAATAATCATAACCTTCCTGGACATAATATGATCTTTTCCTTTCCTGCCTTTTTTATTTAAAAGAACTTCTGTAATTTATCTCAAAAATTGACAAGGATAATGATATAATATGTAGAATTGTATTAATACATATTCATTTTTACAATAGTAACAGAGGAGGTGAACCACTTGCTTAAAAAATTAATGTTTATTTTAGTATCTATAAGCATTTTTCTGCTGCTAACCGGATGTGCTGCCGGCTAAATTAAAACAAATAAAGCAAGGCCCGCCTTTTATCGGTCTGTAACAAAATATCTTGACTAAATAATCTATACATTTAAGTACAAATAATGTTTGCACCTACTATATTAACAAAAATCCGAGACACACCCAGAAAGGCCCTCTTCCTCAAAAGAAAAGGGCCTAAAGTTTATATAATACCATTTTTTATATTATCTATTTCAAGAGAGTTTTCGGTAGCCAATCGCTTAATA
>CAYRVO010000171.1:0-3936 GCA_964427565.1 uncultured Halanaerobiales bacterium
ATTAATTGAGAAAGAAGATAGATTGGGATGTAATGCTAATAGATTAATACTTTCTATGGATGGTAGACCTGTAACTAATTTCTTAAGTAATCTAAAAAATAAAATCTATAATAGCCCATTAGTAGATGTATATTTAAATAGTGAAGTAAATGAAATAGAAGGATATGTAGGAAACTACACCATTCAAATAAATGATGAAGAAAAAGAAAATGAGCTTGAAGGTGGAGTTATTATAGTAGCAACAGGTGCTGAAGAACTTGAAACAGATGAATATCTTGCTCAGGAAAATATGAATGTTATATCTCAGCTTGACCTGGAAGAAAAAATCAAAAATAATGATTTAGATTCCGATATGGAAAAATTATTTATGATTCAATGTGTAGGTTCCAGGGAAGAACAAAGGGAATACTGTAGTAGAATATGCTGTACACAGGCAATAAATAATGCTATTCACCTAAAAGAAAGAAATCCTGAACTGGATATAAATATACTTTATCGGGAAGTAAGAGCATATGGTTTTTATGAGGATAAATATAGAGAAGCAAGAAATATGGGTATTAATTTCATTCGCTATGAGGTTGATAATAAACCACAAGTTGAGGATACCGAAGACGGCTTGAAAATAAGATATAAAGAGTTAATTACTGATAAAGAAATTACTGAAGATGCTGATATGGTAGTACTTGCTAAAGCTATTGTTGCCGATAGAGAAAACAATAAAAAATTAAGTAAGTTTCTCAAGGTGCCATTAAATGAAGATAATTTCTTCCTTGAAGCACATGTTAAGTTAAGACCTGTTGATTTTGCTACAGATGGAATATATCTATGTGGTCTTGCACATGGACCAAAAAATCTTGGTGAATCTATTGGACAGAGTCAGGCTGCAGCAAGTAGAGCAGCAACTGTATTAGCAAAAGAATATTTGTTAACTGAAGCTATGGTAGCAAAGGTTGACCAAAATATTTGTTCTGGTTGTGGGTCTTGTGAAGAAGTATGTGCCTATTCTGCAGTAAGTATAAACGAAGAAACAGGTAAAGCAGAAGTAAATAAAGTACTGTGTAAAGGCTGCGGTAATTGTACTGGAGTATGTCGTGCAAATGCAATAGATTTGCAGGGATTTAGCCACCATCAATTAATTGATGAGATGGGTGCCTTATATGCAGCAGAAGGAGGGATAGTCAATGACTGAAGAAAAAGAATTTGAACCTAAAGTAATTACATTTTTATGTAACTGGTGTAGTTATGCAGCAGCGGACCTAGCAGGTAGTAGCAGAATTCAGTACCCTCCTAATATAAGAATTATAAGGGTACCATGTTCCGGAAGAATGGATCCACTATTAATAATTAAAGCTTTCAATTCTGGAGCAGATGGTATACTTGTTTCTGGTTGTCATCCCGGAGACTGTCATTATCTAGATGGAAATTATTATGCAAGAAGAAGATTTGTAATGTTAAAAGAATTAATGACATTTGCCGGAGTAGAAGAAGAAAGATTGAATTTCACCTGGTGTTCTGCATCAGAAGGTAAGAGATTTGGTAAAATTGTAAATAAAGCAGTAGATAATATCAAAAAAGTTGGTCCCTGGAAAGGATTTGCAGGGAAAGAAGGTGAGTTAGCCGGTGCAAAATAAATATGAAGAAATTACAGACGAAATTCAAGAAATTGCAAAAGAGCTTCTAGAAAAAGAAGAAGTTGAAAAAGTTGTAGGTTTTAGTCTGGGAGAATTTACTGAAGAGGCTACCCCAGTATTCATAAAAAACGCTGATAATGCCGATGATTTAATCTTCAATCAGGATTGTAGTACAATGTTAAGTAAATATTTACTTGATTATCCTGAACAAAAGGTAGCGATTGTTGCCAAGCCCTGTGAAACAAGGGCATTAGCTTCCTATATATCAGAAGGAATGCTGCAAAAAGATAATGTAATAATTATTGGTATCAATGGTTGCCCGGGGATAGCTGATAATACAGCCTGTGATGAATGTGAAGTTCATAATGCTGTAGTAGCAGATTATGAAATAGGAGAAAAAGTAGATGAAGATGAATTTGAAACAAACGAAAATAAACTGGAAAAAATGACCCGAGAAGAAAGAAAAGAATATTTTCAGGAAGAATTTTCAAGATGTACCAGATGCTATTCATGTCGGGAAGCATGTCCTGTATGTTATTGTGAAAAATGTTTTGTTGAAAGCAATCAACCTTTTTGGTTGGGAGATAGTACGGAATTAAATGATAACTTCACATTTCACTTAATGCGTTCAATGCATATGACGGGCAGATGTGTAAATTGTGGTGCCTGTGAAATGGCATGTCCGGAAGGAATAGATGTCAGGGCACTGGCGGCAAAATTATATAGATCAGCGGAAGATATATTTGATTACAAACCGGGTATGGATACAGAACAGAAAACCCTGCTTACGGATTATGATATAAATGATAGTCAACCGGGTTTTCTTGAATAGGGGAGGTGAAACAGATATGGTTAAAGTTACTGATGAAAAAGGGTTAAAACAATTTTTACAAAATATAAGTAAAGATTATAATATTGCTGTACCGGTTAGAAAGGAAAAAGGTAAAAAAGAAGTAGTCGAGTATGACATTGTTGAAGATTTTGATAATATAGATCTTGATAGTCAGGCCGATACTTCTCCTAAGGAATTTTTCTTACCACAGGATGAGAAAATAGAAAAAATTCAGGAAAATGAGAAAAAAACTATAATATTTGGTGTACGTTCCTGTGATATAGAAGCAATAAAAGTACTTGATTCTGTATTTCTAGATGATGATTATGTAGATGTACATTATAAAAATAAAAGGGAAAATACTATTGTATTTGCTTTATCCTGTGAAGATAGGTTTAAATCATGTTTCTGTGATGTATTAGGAATAGATCCTGTAGAAAATAATAGTGAACCATTTACAGTTTATAAATTCGATAATGAGATATGGATAAATGTAAATGACAGTAACTATGCAGATCTTGTTTCTGATCTTGAGGATGGTAAACAGGAGGAATTGGAAAATAAAATTCAGTCCAGAAAAGATTCTTTTACAGATACAAATTTTGATCTGGATCTTTCCTTTCCCATTTCTGATAAAGAAGTATTTACAGCTCCTATCTGGGAAGAAATAGCAGAAAAATGTCTTGGTTGTGGCGTATGCACATTCTATTGTCCGACTTGTTTCTGTTTTGGGTTTTTCTGGGAAGATGAAAAGTATAGAAGCTGGGATTCATGTATGTTCTCAATGTTTACAGAACATGCTTCTGGACATAATCCGCGGGAAACTCAGAATCAAAGGTGGAGACAGAGGTTGATGCACAAATTTAGCTATCATCCACAAAACTTTGATGGACAGCTAGCATGTGTTGGTTGTGGAAGATGTGTAAATAGATGCCCCGTAAATCTTGATATAAGAAAAGCCTTAAAAACTGTAGAAAGATATTTAGATGAGAAAGGAGGGGGGGAATAATATGAAAGAAGATATGTTACCAAATGATGTAGAAATAATTGATATCAAACAGGAAACAGGTAGTAATTTAAATATTAAAACATTTAAATTACGTTTTGTTGATGGAGAAATAAGAGAAAGTTTTTCCTATAAACCCGGTCAATTTATGATGATTACAATTCCCGGTGTTGGTGAAGCACCATTTGGTTTTGCTTCTTCTCCTACTCAGGAAAATATAGAGTTATCTGTTAAAGAAGTTGGGCTTGTAACAGAAGAACTTCATAATTTACAGGTTGGTGACAAAATTGGTGTACGGGGACCTTACGGGAATGGATTTCCAGTTGAAGAAAGCAAAGGGAAAAATATTGTTTTTGTAGGTGGTGGTATAGGTCTGGCACCCCTTCGTTCATTAATTAATTATGTTTTAGATGAAGAACACAGAGATGAGTTTAAAAACGTACAATTATTAAATGCATTTCGTTCTC
>CAYRVO010000172.1:0-3923 GCA_964427565.1 uncultured Halanaerobiales bacterium
ATTTAAAACACCGACCAAAAATAGCAAAAAAATATAATGCTGATTTATACATTAGTCTACATGTCAATAATTATCCCACAAAATATCCTCGGGGTAGTCAGATATTTTTTAAACCAGGATCTCAAAAAAGTAAAAATCTTGCTCAAAGCATTCAACAAAAACTAGTTAATCTACGAACTGAAAACAATAGAGAAATATTGTCCGGTAATTTTTTCGTTTTAAATAATGTTCCATGTCCTGCAGTTTTAATAGAAACAGGTTTTCTTTCCAATCCTGGTGATAGAAACAGACTTATAGATAATAAATATCAAAAAAAAATTGCCCGGGCAATTAAAAATGGTATAATCAATTACTTCCAACAACAAATGCATGATTTTTATATTAATTCAAAAGATGAACCAGAAGAAGAAAAATGTTATTATGACGATTTAAAAGTATATTATCTTAATTACAGTAATAATAAATTTTCTTTGCAAAAACATAATTTTATTTATCCAGTTGGTTCATTTTTAAATGGTAATTTTCATAAGTTAAAAAATAGAGAAATAATAGCATACAGATTACTAAAACAATTGTTAAATCCACCTGAAAATTATATTTCAATTCTACCTACAAAAACTAAAATAAAAACTTTAAAGATTAAAAATAAAACCCTGACTGTTAATTTCTCTAAAAATATAAGGACCGAATTCTTTGGTGGAGCAGGTCTTGAATTAATGACAGTTAAAGCAATTAAAAAAACAATTTTCTCTATCCCCAGGATAGAGCAACTAATTATCCTTATAGAAGGTAAAAAAGAACAAAGTATTGGCGACCATATTATCCTGAATAAATTCATCAAAAAATAAACAAAAAAGTTGATTATTTTGTAAAAACATGATCCCCAATTGTAACTACAGCTCTTCTTGTTGCAAACCATCTTTTATTTTTGGCAGTCCGGGGATTATAATAATATAATGAACCCATCGTTGGATCTTTTCCCCTGATAGCCTGTCTTGCTGCCCTATAAGCTGAACCTGTAGGTTGCAAATTTATTTGACCATCATTAACAGCAGAAAATTGATTTGGCTGATATATTACTTCTGCAAAGGTATCCGGGAAATAATTACTAAGTACTCTATTAATAATAACAGCACCTACAGCAATCTGGCCAATAAATGATTCACCTCTAGCTTCTCCATTAATCGCTCTAGCAAGTAAATTCAGTTCGTGGGATTTAATGGTTTTTTCTAATATCTGGTGAGGAGTAAGATTATTTATTGGTAATAAAAGTTGATCACCTTTTCTGATTACACTATTTTCCATATTGTTTGCAGCCATAATTACCCCTACCGAAGTATTGAAACTCCTTGCCAAATCAAATAGTGTATCTCCCAAACCAATATGATAGGTTATTAGTTTACTACGTGGGATATTTACTTCCGGTAATTTTGCTTTATTTACCCTTACAGAATAATTTTCTCCGGTATCTAATTTCATATTTATTCTTTCTTTTCTATCTCTTTTTAAATTAAAGTCCCATTCTCTATTTTTCTCTCTGTTTTCCTGACTCTCGGGAATTATAATTTCCTGTCCAACTTTAATCCAGCTTTCTTTTGTAAGATCGTTTGCTTTTAATAAACTATCAATATTTATATTATAAGCACAGGCAATATCATATAGTGTGTCACCTTCCTGAATTACATAAATTAATTTAAAGTCTGGGCTGGCCTGTACAGATAAAGATACTAATAAAATTAATATTATAATAAATAATCTAAGCTTCATTGTTACCTCCCTGATTTATCAATTTTTTTATATTATCAGTAATAACCGGACAATCCTGAGGTATTGATTTCAAAAAATACTTTCCATATGATCTGTTGAGCAAACGATTATCAGCCACGAATATTAAACCATTGTCTGTTCGGGATCTAATTAAACGACCAAATCCCTGTCTAAAACGTATAACCGCTTTTGGTAAACTATAGTTATAAAAGTCATTTTTACCTTCTTTTTTTAATTTTTCTCTGCGAGCAGCTGCTACTGGTTCTGTAGGAACTGGAAACGGTAACTTCATGATTACTAAATATTTTAGATTGTCTCCTTTTATATCAACACCCTCCCAAAAACTTACTGTACCAAAGATAATCTGAGAAGTATTTTTTTTGAAATTCTCCAGAATATAATGACGGGGATATTTACCCTGTGCAAGTATATTTATCCCAGCTTTATTTAATTTTTTTTCTAATTTTTTAAGACAATAATTTAACATTTTATAGGAAGTAAATAAGACCATGGTTCTTCCAGCATAAGATAATAACATTTTTTCTAATTCCTGTATGATTTCCCGTAAAAATTGTGAAGAATTTGCCCCTGGTATATCTTCTGGTATTAATAATTTTGCCTGCCGGGAATAATCAAAGGGTGATTTAACCATTAATTCTCTTCTGTTTTCTAAACCGAGTGATTCTTTAAAATAATTAAAACTATTATTTACTGTCAATGTTGCAGAAGTTAAAATTATGTTATTAATATTTTCCCAGAGTATATCCGCTAAAACTTTTGCTACTTCCAGGGGTGCATTTTCTTGACTTATATTTTTTCTTTCTTTTTTTAGCCAAAAAACATAGCTATCATCTTCAGCATAGATATTAAATTCCAGACAGGTTACTAACTGATTACAGCTATTTATAATATTTTCTAATTCAATTAGCTGCTCATCTATTGCCTGTTCTAATTCTGGTTTTTGATTAATCAATTTTTCATAAAGATTATTTAAATTAAAACCCAAATTTTTTATATAAGCAGCAAGATTTTCACCAGTATCAATAATTTGTTTCCATTCTTCTCTTTTAAATACTTCTTCTGTCAATCTTACTTTGTTTTCTCTGCCTTCAGGTATAAAATCCTGTAGTGAATTAAAATATTCTTCTGTAAGTTCTTTTATATTTTTGACTTTTTGTAATATATTCTTATCTATTAGTATATATATTTTATCTTTATTTTGAAAATTTAAATTTGATATTTTATTTCTTATCATGGGAATTATAGAATAAGAAAAATCAGTCAATCTCTCAAAAAACTTTGTAATTAATTTATTATAAAAAGGACTTCCCAGATGATGTGTTGCAACCTGATTAAAATTATGTGCTTCATCAATAATCAAGTTTTTATAATCAGGTAATACTGCTCTGTTTTCTCTTTTTAACTTAGCATCTGATAACAACAAATGATGATTTACAATTAAAATATCTGCACTATATATTTCTTTTCTGGCTTCCATAAAATAACATGTATCAAAATAGGGACAACGAGTATTTAAACACATATCACTCTCAGATACTATTTTATCCCATATAAAGGGACTTATAACAAAATTAATATCAGACCTGGTACCTGTTTTTGTGTTTTCAATCCAGTTCAATATTTTACTGAATTCTTTTTTTTCTTTTTCTTCTGTGAATATATCATTTGTTCTCTCTAAATTTTTCACTTTTCTTTTACAGACATAGTTCCCCCTACCTTTTACAAGTACTGCTTTAAAAGAGAAAGGAAGTACTTTTTTCAGTAACCTGAGATCTTTTTTTATTAACTGTTCCTGAAGATTTATGGTATTTGTAGAAACAACAACTATCTGTTCATTCTTGTGTGACCAGTAGAGAGCAGGAATTAAATAAGCAAAAGACTTACCAGTGCCTGTACCTGCTTCAATTAAACTTGTCCGGTGTTTGTTAAAAGAAAATATTACTTCTTCTAAAACCTTTATCTGTTCTTGTCTGTATTCATAATCTATCATAACCTCTGATAGTTTTCCCCCTGGTTGAAATAAAGTAGCTATATCCTTTTTGTTTATTTCTCTCTCTTCTTGAGGTAATTTAGGTTCAACTACCACATACATATCATCTACACTATTATTAATAATAGCAAATCCTATTCCTTTT
>CAYRVO010000173.1:0-3914 GCA_964427565.1 uncultured Halanaerobiales bacterium
TATTTACAAAATGTAGTGCTCCATCTTCTGTTTCCAGAGCAGCTTCATGTGTTACCTCAGCAGTAGTAGGATGGGCATGTATTGTTTCCACTATTTTTTTTGCCTCCATGTTCTCATTAACAGCCAGAGTCAATTCGGCAATTAAATCTGTTGCATGAGTACCGATAATAGAACTGCCTATTATTTTACCTGTATCCTTTTCTTTGATTATCTTTATAAATCCTTCTTCCGCACCTGAAGTTAAAACTTTACCATTAGCATTAAAGGGGAATTTACCTACTTTAATATCAATACCCTTCTCTTTTGCTTCCTCTTCTAACATACCTACAACAGCTATCTCAGGATCAGTAAATACTGCACTTGGTACAGCCGTATAATCCATTTCACAACTTTCACCCATTATATTTTTGACAGCAACAACCCCCTGATGGGAAGCTACATGGGCAAGCTGAATAATATCTGTGACATCACCAATTGCATATATGTTATCTAGATTAGTCTGCATTTTCTTGTTTACTTTTATACCCCGATTATGTTCATCAAGTTTCAGACCTAAGCCTTCAATATCAATACCTCCATAAGTAGGCTTTCTACCTACTGCCATCAAAACTTTATTACCACTAAGATATTTCTCTTCATCATTACGGGTAAATTTAACCAGATATTCTCCATTTTCTGTTTCACTAATTTCTTCTACTCTTGCCTGGGTTTGAATATTAATTCCTTTTTCCTTAGCTATCTTTATAATTTCTTCTGCAATATCTTGACCACAATTTGCCACACATTTATCTAGATATTCAGCAACTGTCACATCTACACCAAAATTATTATAAATGAAGGCAAATTCCAGACCTATAATACCTCCACCAACTATTATCATTTTTTCCGGTAGTTCAGTTAACTCTAGAGCATCATTACTATCAATTACACCCGGCAGATCCAGACCATCAATAGGTAAATACGACACTTCTGAACCAGTAGCAATTATAATATTTTCTGTATCAATAACAGTTTCCTGATCTTCTTCATTTACAATAACTGTATTTTCATCTTTTATATCTCCAGTACCATAAACCACCTGTACATCATGTTCATCCATTAAATATTCAATCCCTGTTACCAGTCGTTTTACTACTTTATCTTTCCTGGTCATAACTCGATCCATATCAAGTTTTACGTTATCTGTTTCACATCCATATTCATGGGCATTTTTGATAATATTATATACTTCACCTGATCTAACCAGTGCTTTAGTAGGTATACAACCCCAGTTTAAACAGGTTCCTCCCAGATTTTCTTTCTCAACCAAAACAACCTCTGCTCCCATCTTGGCAGCCTGTATAGCAGCTACATATCCACCCGGTCCACCACCAATAATAGTTATTTCAGCTTCCAATTTTTCCTGACTATCTTTTTTAGGAGCAGCGAACATATCATAATCATCTTCTGTAGACTCTTCTGAATCTGCTTCTTCATCTTCTTCAATTTCAGCTAATATATCCCCTACTTTAACCTCTGCTCCTACTTCTACTTTAATATTTTCTATAATTCCTGTTACATCTGCTTTAATTTCCATTGTTGATTTTTCTGTTTCTACTTCCAGTAAAGTCTCACCTTTTTTAATATGTTCTCCATCTTTCTTCATGATAGCCGTAACCTTTGCCTGTTCAGCATTGTTTTCCAGTTCATTAAGTCTGAAATCAACCATAGTTTTCCTCCTATTTTTTTGATTTGATTTTTCTATCTCATTTTTTAATTATGTAATTTAATAAATGTGAACCTCTTCACCTAGTTTTATATGAATTTAGCTTGTATATAAATTCATAAAAATCCACTTATTTTAACAGGAAAAAAGGGCAGGAATAACATCCTGCCTCAAATATTTTTGTTTCTTAATTTGCTTAAATATCTATCTAATTCATCAATTTCTTAAATATATATCTACTATCTACGTCGTCCTCGTCCCATACCTCTTCCTGGGCCTCGACCACGTCCTCTTCCTGCTGCTCTATTAGCAAATCCTGGATTACGAGGCACAAAATTGTTGCTTCCTGTATTATTATTCATAAAACCTGGACGATTAAAACCAGTACAATAACCAGCAGCTCTACCAGTCATTGCTCCCATACCTTCAGGTCCTGTGCCATCTCCACGTGGCATAAAAATCATCCCCTTTCTTAAATAGTTAGATAATTAAATGACATTTATTGTTATGGTCATTTGTTCATTATTAGTATAACACTATTTTACATATTTATCAAGAAAAATTTTTGTACAATTTATAATACAATTTATAAACATTTTCGATTTTCGCCGATATTAATTATTAAAGTTTCTGATTCTATTAATTATAGCCCCTAATATTATGATCATACCTACAATAGCAGCAATAACTATAGTATAATATACCGGTTTAAAGGATAATCTTTTAATTACTATACCCAAAAAAGCCCATATAATTACAAGTGAATAAAAAATATCACCTCTTGTACTTAAAATTACTAAAGTGATAATTGTTGCAACTGCAATCACAAGTACTGTCCAAAAAACTTCTGATATTCCAAAACCATTCCAGCCCAAATGTACAAGAACAGCAGTAACATTAGCTATTGTTGCTACCGTTATCCAACCCAGATAAACACTAAAAGGTAAATGTACTAAATATTTAATCTTTTTTGTTACTTTTTCACGTCCAATATTTAAATTTAAGTAAATTTTAATTAAAGAAAAAAGTAGTATAATCATTATTATTAGAGATAATATAACTTTTTCGTAATGCCAGGCAAATATCCAGGCCATATTGGCCAGAGATGATACAAAGAATAGCCAGCCAATATCATTTATAAAATATATATTCATATCTTTACTCTTTTTAAATAAATCTTTTGCCTGAAAAATCACAAAGAAAGCAAGCAATAAATAAATAACACCCCAAATAGCAAAAGTTAAAGCAGCTGGTACAAATAAATTGGGGTATTGAGCAGATAATTCTCCTGTTGTTTTACCATTAATAGGTAAATAATTGGCAAGAAAATTAACTATAATCATACCCCCAAAACCAATAATATTAACAATTTGAAATCTTATTTTTCTCATATATCTCCCCCCTTTCAGCTTAAAATTTTCCATGAAACTTACATTAGTTGCTTTTATTATATTATATAATATTATTCAAATTTTATAAATAAAAACTTTATTTATTTAACTAAAAATAAAATTCACAAATTCATTAACATTCTCCTCTATAAACAGGGCAGGACTGGGGATTTTTACACCAATAATTAAAAGTAAATTGAGAATAAGACCAGTAAATATCAAAATAGAAAACGTAATCAATTCTTTCCAATATTTATTTTTTACTAAAGCTGGAACTTCCATATATATTACAATGGCTGTAATTATAATTAACATTATTATCATCTTAAGTCTCCCCTTTTTTTCTTGTTTTAGCAATTATGAGGGTCAATAAAGGTAATCCAAACTCAAAAGGAAGGCTAATAATAGGATATATATCAGAACCAAATCTTAGCTGCTGAATATAAAATTCGAAACTAATTATACTTAAAACTACAGTAATAAATCCTATGGGTAATACCATAAATGAATATCTATTAAGATTTAATAATTGTCCTATTGCCAGAACAAGTGCATAATATATAACACTTACTTTCAAAAATAAAGTAATAAATTGAGTTAGACCCAATAAAACCTCAACCCGTGTCAATATATCTTTAACATTTATTAAACGTGCAGCTTGATAAGAAGGATAGGAATATATATACCCTGCTTCACCCAATACTGCAGTATTTCGAAGAACCACAATAAATAGTATCAAAGCTGCTGATATTAATGCATAAAAAATTGGTTTGATAATTTTTTTATTTTTATTAACAAAGGGTATAACCATGAGAAAA
>CAYRVO010000174.1:0-3869 GCA_964427565.1 uncultured Halanaerobiales bacterium
CTTTAAATATTTCTTTAGCACAACCCTTTTCAACCATTTTACCCAGATACATAACCCCAACATAATCACTTAAATGCTTGACAACATGTAAATTATGTGAAATCCAGAGTAGGGTTAAATCTAACTTTTCCTGTAATTCCATCATTAAATTTATAACTGCAGCCATAATCGAAACATCAAGGCCTGATGTCGGTTCATCACAAACCAACAATTCAGGGTTAACAGCCAGAGCCCGGGCAATACCAATCCTGCGAGCCTGACCACCACTAAACTCATGTGGAAACTTTATTCTATCTTCAGGTGATAATCCTACTAAATCCATAATTCTATCGATTTCATCATCAACTGAAGTAATATCATCTTTTAATTTTTGATGTATTTTGAAAGGTTCTTCAAGTAATTCCTCAGCAGTCTTGCGTGGGTTTAAAGAAGATCGCGGATCCTGAAAAATCATCTGAGCTCTTCTCCTGTATTTCATTAATTCTCTACCTGAAGCACCCATTAACTCCTGATCATCAAATTTTATACTACCTGATGTAGGTTTAACAAGTTGTAATATTGAACGGGCAATTGTACTTTTACCACATCCACTTTCTCCGACAAGGGAAAATGTCTTCTGTTTATCAATATCAAAACTTACCCCATCTACAGCATAAACAAGTTTAGGATCTCTATTTAAGATATTATCAATAAAACCCATTTCTTTTTTAAAATGAACTTTTAAGTCTCTTACTTCAACTAATGCCATTTTTACCACTACCTTCTTTTTCTACCTGATGTTGAAAACAAGAAATATAATGGTCATCTGCTATTTTTATAAATTCAGGTTCATCTTTTTTGCATCTTGCCAAAGATACATCACACCGTTCACAAAAGTTACATCCTGGTGGAAGTTCTGTTAAACTGGGTACCTTACCATCAATTGTAGGAAGTATTTCATCTCTTTTGTTCTTTCCTGGCAAACATCTCAAAAGCCCTTTTGTGTAGGGATGTACCGGATTCTTAAATAACTTTTTTGTAGGAGCCATCTCAACAATATTTCCAGCATACATTACTGCTGTCCTGTCAGTTATTTCATGGATAACACTTAAATCATGAGTTATATATAAAACTGAAGTCTGGTATTTATCCACAAGCTCCCTTAATAATTCTAATATCTGAGCCTCTACTGTTACATCTAAAGCAGTAGTGGGTTCATCTGCAATTAATAATGAAGGATTACTTATAAATGCCATTGCCAGCATAACCCTCTGTTTCATTCCACCACTAAATTGATGGGGGTATTCATCAATCCGGTATTCGGGGTCAGCTATCCCCATCTCATTTAAAATTTCAATAGCCTTTTCTTTAAAACTCTTTTTACTGTCTTTATCCATATAATTATTATACTTTAAGACATCAATTATCTGTTCTCCAACTGTAAATACGGGATTAAGGGCATTTTGCGGATTCTGAATAACCATTGATATCTTATTACCTCTAATTTCTTTATTAATCCACCTTTTACTTTTTTTTACTAAATCATTTCCCTCAAATATTATTTCTCCATTTTTGATATTTCCTGTTTTTGCCAGTAGACGAAGTATGGCCAGACCTGTTGTACTTTTACCAGACCCACTCTCACCTACCAAACCAAATATTTCACCTTTATTTATATGCAAACTTATATTGTTTATTGCTGTAGCTCGACCTTGACGGGAAGCAAACTCCACAACTAAATTATTTATATCTAGTACTTTTTGTTTATTCACCGGCTTCCACCTCAAGACTTGATTTAGGATTAAGAGCTATTCTTAAAATCTCTGAAAATATTGAAAAACCAAACATTGTTAATGATATTGCAATTGCTGGCCAGACAATCATTGTTGGGGCTATCTGAATATATTTATATCCCTGTCTTAGCATCAAACCCCAGCTAGTTGCAGGTGGCTGGACTCCAAAACCAAGAAATGATAATCCTGCTTCCCACATAATCATTGAGGCCATATCCATACCTCCCAGCACTAACACTGATGGAAATATATTGGGAAATATATGACTAAATAATATCCTGAATGTCTTTGCTCCCAGAGATCGGGCTGATTCTACATAATCTTCTTCTTTTACTGATAAAGCCTCAGCCCTAACTACTCGACCATAACGAGGCATAATTGTTATACCCAGTATTAAAATCACTTTGGGGATTGAGGGACCCATAACAGATACAAGAACAAGGATCAATATAATTGATGGAAATGCACGTATAATATCAAAAACCAATAAGATTATATTATCAACAATTCCTCCAATATATGCTGCCAATGATCCCAAAATTAAACCAAAAACCAGAGAAATAAATACACCACCAAATGCAACATACATTGCCACTCGTGATGCATATAAAAGCCTACTAAATAAGTCTCTTCCTAATGAATCTGTACCGGCCCAAAAATCTTTTGAAGGGCCTTCCATTCTTCTTGTTATATTTGTTTTAAATGGGTCATTAGGAACAATTAATGGTGCAAGAATTGCTGTTCCTATAATAATTAAAATAATCAAGCCACCAACATAGGTCCTGAAATCCTTTTTCATTATATTTATTGTTCTTCCTAATTTTCGCTTTAACCGTTTTATTTTAATCATTTTCTTTGTACCACCCTCTTTATCGTCTATTCATATCTAATACGTGGATCAAAATATGCGTAAGATATATCTGCTATTATATTTGCTATAACAAACATCAGGGCTGCAAAAAGAACTCCACCTCTAACAACTGGTAAATTCCTCTTATAAATTGCATCCACCAGCATCCGGCCCAGACCAGGACGGGTAAAAATTACTTCTACAAAAACTGCTCCACCCAGCAAACGTCCTATACCTAAACCTACTACTGCTATTACTGGCTTTATTGCCCTCTTTAAAGCATATTTATATACAATTACCCTTAATGGTAAACCAAAGGATTTTACTGTTGTAATAAAATCAGCACTCATTGTTTCCAGCATAGAACTACGTACCAATCTAATTATATATCCGGCCCAATTTAAAGAAAGAGCCAGGGTTGGACCAATTAAATGAATAAATTGATCACCAAAATCACCAATTTCTCCCCCACCCATCACCGGCAAAATATCAAACTTGACAGAAAATATTAATACTATCAAACAGGCATAAACAAAATTGGGAATTGAGGCAGTTATTAAAGAAAATATTGTTATCAGTTTGTCAATTATGGTATTTTCATAAGTTGCAGCAAGTAATCCAAATACTATTCCAATCAATACAGCCAATGCCATACTACTTAATGTTAATACGATTGTATATGGTAATACCTGTTTTAAAAGCTCTATTACAGGAATATCTCGAAATATCGACCTTCCCCAATCACCTTTAAAAACACCACCTATATATTTCATAAGGCTTACCGGCCAAGGCTGGTTTAAACCCAGGCGAGCATTAAGCTGTTCAACCATCTCTGGTGTAGCCCTGTTACCTAAAATTATATCAGCAGGTTCTCCCGGTAAAAGGTATGTCAGACTGAATAGAAATATTAATACTCCTAAAACAGTTGGAATTAACCACACTATTCTGCGCATACTATATTTGAACATTTTTTTAATATCACCAACCTTCAATATCACTTACTTTAAAATTTTTATTATTGTAATTTAAATAATTAACTGTATCTGTAAAAGGGCCGAATTCGGCCCTTTTACAGATACTTATTATATATTTATTTCATTTTTGTTTTCCAAGGTACTACAGTATAACTATCAGGCTGAATTACTGCTTCTTCAACCCTGTCACTAAAGCCCCAGGCACGGGCACCATGACATACCCAGGTGGCTGCAGCATCCTTATCCATAACCTTTTGCATCTCAACAATCAAT
>CAYRVO010000175.1:0-1445 GCA_964427565.1 uncultured Halanaerobiales bacterium
TCGATAACTATTCTTTTTATTACCAATCCCCATTATACTATGACCTTTTTTTATTATTTCTATACTAAATGCAGTAGGGTCAAAATCAGCAGATAATTGTTTTCTAGCTTTATTTAAAGCCTCTTCCTCACTTTTCGCCTTAATTTCTATTGATTTTCTCAATTATTACTCTCCCCTTTTATAATTAGACAAATTCTTCTTTTTTCCTGCCTAAAAATCCCCGCAGACGATATACTGCCTTCTTATGAATCTGAGATATCCGGGCGGGTGAAAGATCCATAATTCTGGCAATTTCAACCTGAGTCAACTCTTCATAGTAATATAGAGTTATAACCAATCTTTGATCATCATTAAGATTTCTTATAGTTTCAGCTAGTAAGTCAACTTTTTGCTTTTTCTGGTATATATTCTCAGGCCTTTCCGCTTCAGAATCTGCAATGAAATCACAGATCTGTTTTTCACCTAATTCAGCATAAAGAGAAACCCATTCTGATTCCTGTAATTTATTATAGGTTTTTTTGATTTCCTTAATCGACATTTCAAGCTCAGAAGCCAATTCTTCCAAATCTGGTTTATGTCCCAATTTTTGCTCTAATTTTTTTGATGTCTCTTTTATTTTTTTACCCTTACGTCTTAATGAATGGGGTAACCAGTCAAGCTTACGCAACTGATCTATTATCTCTCCTCTAATCCTTAATTGTGCGTAGCTGCTAAATTTATTACCTTTTTCAGGATCAAATTTTTCTATAGCATCCATTAATCCTATAATTCCATAACTTTCAAGATCTTCCTTCTCAACATGATCAGGCACCATCATATTTATTCTTCCTGCCTGATATTTAACCAAATCCAGATACTTTAACACTAATTTTTTGCGAGTTTCTTCTTTGTTTTCCTTTTTATAACTCCGCCAGAGGTCTATATTATCAGCATTCATATATTATCTTCCTCTTAAGATTCTTTTTTTTCTTCATATTCAACAACCGGAGGCTCCATGGGCGAAAATTGACTATCATTATTATTTGTATTATCTTCTTCTTTAGCTGTCTGCTCATCACCATCAGTATACCCCTCTTCTCTTTTTTTCTGCTGGCCATTTGCATTTGCTTCTTTTACAAACTCAATTAAATAAATTACAATATAACTCAATACAAAAATTATTATAAAAGATATAATTCCATGTTTAAATATATTTACAAGTGGTCGAAATAACACTAAACCAATAAGAATATTTATTATATAAGCTATAATACCACTAATACATGCTATAAATATTCTGCTTCGCATTTATAAAACTCCCCGGCGTCTTAATTCACGCTGGTAATCAAAAATCCAACCCACTATTTTATCCTGAATACTTCGCTTAATATTAATGAATTTAATACCGGCAAATTTTGTATAACCATCTTCTGATGTAATAAACCTTACTACTTTTCCTGTAATTG
>CAYRVO010000175.1:1545-3808 GCA_964427565.1 uncultured Halanaerobiales bacterium
TTTACCCCCTGCGTTTAACCATACCCACTACTTTGTATATAAAAGATTTTATACCTCGTGATGGAAGATCCGGTTCTTTACCAATTAATTTATGTGCAATCTTTTTAAATTCTTTACTTACTGGTTTTTCGGGATATAATCTATATACAGGATTTTGCTTTTTGATAGATTTAGATATTACACTATCATGTGAGATAAAGCCCAGAAGATCAATTTTTACTTCTAAATATTTATTAATAGTTTCCAGCATTCTTTCCACTATTTGTTCTGCTTCCTTTTTTGATTTAACCTGATTAACTAATAGTTTTAATTCACCAGAATAATTCTGCACTGATAATAATTTTATAAGACTATAGGCATCCATTATCGAAGTAGGTTCTGGAGTTAATACAATTATTGCTTCTCCCGCTGCTTTTGTAAAACTTAATACTGATTTATTTGCCCCTGCCCCTACATCAAGTAAGATAATATCATATTTTTCTTCTATCTTAGCAGAAGCTGCCAGCATTTTTTTTATTTCTTTATAACCAACATCCATTACTTCATCCAAACCCGAAACACCTGATAAAACTTTTAAACCATGAGGTCCTGTAGCAATTGCTTCTTCAAAACTGCACAATCCTTTAAAAACATGATGTAAATCAAATTTTGAGTTTAAATCAAGCATTATATCGACATTTGCCATACCAATATCACTATCTATTATAAAAATCTTTTTTTTAAGTTCCTGTAAAGCCAGAGCCAAATTAACTGTAATAGTAGATTTTCCAACCCCACCTTTACCACTTGATATAGCAATTATACGGGAAGTTTTTTCTTTTTCATCTTTATCTTCATTCTTATTAATCAGCATTTCTCTTAAACCATTAACTTGATCATCCATAATAATCCCCCAGAATATAGTCCAGCAAAACCTCTGCTTTGGCTATTTTTATATCTTCAGGAACATTTTGCCCAAAGGTAATATAAGAAAAAGGTATACTATATTTTTCCTGAAGATTAATAATATCTCCATATGTTGAAGTCTCATCTACTTTAGTTAATAACAATCTATCAGGATCCAAACACAAAAAGTGATCAACTATTGACATCATATCCTGAGTTTTAGTGCTAAGATTAATAAGCAAATGAACTTCATCAATAATTTCGGCAAGTGTAAACTCTTTCAACTTTCCCAGTTGAATTTTATCCCGCCAGCTACTACCTGGAGTATCAACAAGTATCAGATCATAATCTTTAAATTCACTGTTTATTATTCCTGTAAATTTTTGACTATCATAAATAACTTTTAGTGGTAAATCAAGAAGCTCACTGTAAGTCTTTAATTGTTGAACTGCTGCCACCCGGTAAGTATCAATGGTAACAATTCCCACCTTTTTATTATTATTCACCGAAAAATCTGCTGCAATTTTGGCAATAGTAGTAGTTTTACCAACACCGGTAGGACCTATAAAAGTTATTACCTCAGGTGAATTATCAATTCTAACAGGATGAGTTTCTCCTATTAATTTAAGTAAATAGTTTCTGGTTTTAGGTAATATATTTTGTGATTTAATATAGTTTTCATCACTCTTTATATTGGCAATAATCTTTTTGCAATATTTTTTATTAACCCCCTGTTCTGTTAAATACTTAAAAAGGGGTAAAAATTCCTTTGTTACATTTGCAGAAGAAGATTTATCTTCATTATTTTGTTTTAAATCAGCTACCATTTTTTTTAAATTATTTATTTCTTTCAGGGTTTTTGTGTCATCTAAATTTTTATTTTTTGGGTCTTTTTCCAGAGCCGCTATTACTTCGACCTGCTTGTTTTGAAAGAATCCAAGAAAACCACCTGTTTTATATTTGCGTGTATTTAGTATTATAGCATCAGAACCCAAATCAGCTTTAACTTTAAAAATTGTATCCTGAATAGTCTTGCCCACATACTTTTTTACCTTCAATTAATTCACCGTCCCCAGGACTTGTAAGCTTATCTCAGATTCAAGCTCACTAAATGATAAAACTATCAAGTCGGAAAATGAGCGATGTGTTAATTCTTTTAAAGGCCTTCTAATTACCGGAGATGTTAATAATATCGGATCTCTACCTTTTTCTAAAAGAAGCTGAGCCTGGTCAACAATTTTTTCTATTAGCCTTTCAGCTTCTCCAGGTTCTAAAGCCAGGTAATTACCCTGATCGGATTGATCTACTGCCTGACTTAATTTTTCTTCCAGCTGAGGATCAAGAGTAAATACATAAAGATTCCCATCATCAGCCTGAA
>CAYRVO010000176.1:0-3797 GCA_964427565.1 uncultured Halanaerobiales bacterium
TATTATTATAATAAGGAAGGATAATTATGTTATTAAAACAACAAAATGAAGGTTTTATTTTACTGGAAATAATAGTTGTAATTACTATTATATCTATAGGATTAATGCCTTTTATAAGTTATTTTTCCAATACTTTATTTTTCTTACATAAATCAGAGAAAGAGTCTCAGGCCTATAAATTGGCGAATACAACCATGGAAATCTTTAAAAAGGAAGTTGTTTATGATTGGTCAAACCTAGAAACGATAGCAAGTAATTTTACTATAAATAATATATCAACAAATAATGACCTTTTCACAGATGATTATAATATAAATGTTAATTTATCCGGATTTGATTTTGATGGTGATGGTGATATAGATAGTGATGACTCGGAAATTGGTAGAAAAATAAATATTCAAGTTTCCTGGGATAATGATAGTGATAACATACAATTAGATTCTCTGTTGAGAAGAAGGTGATTTAATGAAACTAGATAAAAATCATGGTTTTACATTAATAGAAGTAGTTATTGCTGTGGCTATTATTGGTGTTATACTATCTGCAATTTTTAGTTTTTACTTTAGTGGTTGGGATGTCTTTGATTTCAGTCGTGAAAAAATCAAATTTCAGAGGGACCATAGATTAATTGAGTTATGGATTTCACGTTATGCAAGAAAGGCAGTGGAAATCAATGATAATCCAGCCGGGGATGATGAAGTGCGATTATTATACCCTGTGGACGGTAATGAAGATGGTATTGGTTTTGGTTTAAATAGTGATGGTTACTTTTATTATCACAAACGGGTTTCAGGAACCTGGGAGAATAAAAAGCAAATAAGTGATTTGAAGGGTAAAAATCTTTCTTTTTTATTTTCAGATAATTTATTAACAGTAAATATGACTTTATTAAATAAAAATGGTGATAAAGAATATTCGTTTTCCAGTAAATATTTTCCTCGTTATCCTGAGGTGGCTACTCCTTAAGGGGGATTAAGATGAATAGTCAAAAAGGACATGTTATTGTAACAAGTTTACTTGTCTTATTAGTATTGGTAATTATGGTAACTAGTTTAGCATTACTAATTTCCGGTGAAACATCTTTTTTGGTAAAAGAAAAAGGAGAGATGAAGGCTTTTTATACTGCTGAAGCAGGAGCAGATTATGCATGCAATATATTAGATGATAATAGTAAATGGAACAGTACAAATACTCCGGCAGAATTAAAGCAGAGTGAAAGAGATAATATTAATAGTATTATTAGTGATGGTTCACTGACTTCTTTAACTAAGGTAACTTCTGGTGATACAATTACAATTACAAGTACTGGAGAAAGTGGAAAACAGGATAGTACTATCATCATCAGTTATTTGATCAGCAGTAAATCTTTTGATTATTCTTTTGTAGTTAATGGTTCGATAAATATGGTTAATAATTGCACTATAACTGGTACTGCTCAGGGTGGAGATTTATACTCTAATGATGTAATAAGTTATAAGAATAATTTTGATACAAATAAGCAATTATATGAAAACCAATCAATTGATATTATACCTATTATAGATTTTGCAGAGCTAAAAAGTATAGCCAGTGATCCTGATAATACAAATGCAACTATCTATACTGAAGCAGAAGCTGCAAATTTTGATTTGTCAACTATAGGTGATGAATTTACTTATATAGAAGGAGATTTGACAGTAGATAATAATACTAGTATAAGTGGAAATGGTGTTTTAGTAGTTGAAGGTAAATTAACTATAGCTAATCATTTAAACATTAATAATGGTAGTGATGATAATTTTTTGATATTTATTAAAGGTGATGGTGTAGCCGAAGATGAAGATCAATTAATAATTGAATCAGGAAATACTACAAATATAAAGGGTTTAATTTATTCAAATGGCAATATATATTTTAAAAATAGTCTGGAACTTACAGGAACATTAATGTCAAAAGGAAATGTTGATTTTAAAAACAGTCTTGATTTTATTTTTGATGATTCTTATCTGGATACATTTGAATATTGGGATATAGATATTCCTATTGGTGTTAGTGGAACAAATGAAGTATATAAAATATTGAGCTGGCAGGAAGAGTGAAATGTACAATAATAAGAAAATATTTGTTATTATAGAAAGAATAATTAAAGAATTCGCAGGTATTAAATTGTTTTTGTAGAAATTATAAAGATAAAGGATAAATAGGTAGCTCAGGAGGTGTAATATGCTTTATGATAATAATGGTTCAATATTAGTTGTTTTGATTATTATAATGCCTATTTTACTGGTAATTATAGGTACAATCGGGCATTACGCTATATTTGAAACCTATCAAACAAATCATACTAAAAACAAATTGAAAGCATATTATATTGCTCGCTCTGGTGCTGATGCTATTTCAGCCTATGTATTAAATGGAAATGATATAACATCGGTAATGGATGAGACATCTGATACTATTAATTCGATAGGTAATGGCTTATTAAATATAGAAATTGTTGATGCAGGTAATGGTATTATAAAAATTATTTCGACAGCGTCTGTTAACGGTATTAGTGAAAATGTAATAGTTGAACTGGAACCGGGCTCTTCAACTAATTTTTCTGAATTTGATAAAGCAATATTCTCTGATGATTCTATATCTTTAACAGGTGGGGGTACAGTTAACGGTGATATTGGTATAAATAGCAATTCAAATAATAGTATTGAAATCGATGGTGGACCTTCAATAAATGGCGATATATACGTTGGTCCTGAAGCTGATACCGATAATGCCTTATCTTATCCAACCTGGTATCAGCTACAAAGTAATGTATATAATCTAGAAGAAATAGTTGAATATTTATTACCTGAATATCCGGATTTTCCAGAAGAGTTACCTGAAAGAGGTAATTATAAGGCTAAATGGTGGCCTGAACCAGAACCTATTACTAGTAGTGGTTGGTATAACAATATAACTGTTCAGAGTCATTTAGATATAGAAACAAATGGTCAGGATATAGTTATTCGAGCTAATAAATTGACCTGTACTGGTGATGGGCAGATTAATATTATTGGCTCAGGTAAAGTATATTTTTATATTGAAGACGATTTCAAGTTAAATGGAAGTGGAAGTGTAAATAAAAATGGAGATCCTGAAGATGTATTTATGTATTATAGTGGTAGTAAAAAATTAACTTTTAATGGGAACAACAAGCTTGTAGGTTCTTTGTATGCAAAGGATGCAAATTTGGACTTAACAGGTGGAGGTGGTGTTACAGGTCATATGATTACTGGTGGTGATGAAGTGAAGATAAATGGTGGTTTTTATGGTTATGTTAAGGCAATTTTGGCTCCTGAAGCAGAAATTAAACTTACCGGTGGAGGTACAATAAATGGTTCGGTTGTAGGTAAAGAAATAGAAATGTCTGGCGGTGCTACAGTAAATTATGATAATAGTTTGAATGATAACTTGCCTGAAGAAATTGTAGGTGGTAGTTCTGGAGATTATGTCAGGGTCTGGAAATAAGAGGTGAGTTATAGTATGAAAAAAATATACAATGATGGTTTTACATTAATTGAAATTTTAATTTCTATTGTATTAATATCAACTATTCTTTATATGATGGCTGCATTGCTTCCAGGGTATAAATCGATAGTAATATCAGGTAATAAATCTGTAGCATTATATGAAATTCAAGAAGACATTTCAGAGGAGATTGCAACAGCAGCTAATGATGCGCATCAGCTAAATATCAATTTCGAATCCCAAAACATGACTATAAATGGAGAGTTTATACAAATCAGTACTTCTTATAAACTCTTAAATGGTAATACTGA
>CAYRVO010000177.1:0-3759 GCA_964427565.1 uncultured Halanaerobiales bacterium
TATTTGTTGCTGATAAAGAAGGAAACTTTATGGAAGTAAATGACAAAGGTGCCTTAATGCTTAATTACAAGAAATCAGAACTACTAGAGATGTCAGTATATGATATTTCTGCAACTAAAACAAACAAGGCAAAAAACGTATATAAGATATTAAAAAATCAAGGTAAGATAAGTTTTGAAGGTGAGTTTATTAGTAAAAATAATAAAGAATTTAACGCGAAGATCAATGCTGTTAAAATAAATGAAAATAAATTTTTAGGATTTGTTGAAGATATAACTCTAAGAAAAAAAACAGAAGAGAGAATAAAGTATATTTCTTTTCATGATCAACTTACAGGATTATATAATAGGAGATATTTTGAAAATGAAATGGAAAGATTAAATAAATCAAGAAAATTACCAATCAGTATAATTATTGGTGATCTGGATGGTCTTAAATATATTAATGATAATTATGGACATAAAATGGGAGATAGATATAAAAAAGGTTACAGAAATAATTAATTCTGTGACAAGATCGGGTGATGTTGTGGCCAGGATAGATGGAGATGAATTTGCTATTTTACTTCCAGGATCTAATACTAGCTTAGCTAAAGCATTATGTGAACGAATTCAAAACAACTTTAATCAATATAATAGTACAAGTAATTTTCCCAAACCTTTAAGTATATCTTTAGGGTTTGTAACTAAGGAAAAAAGAGATGAAGATTTAGATAATGTTTTTAATAAAGCCGACCAAAAAATGTATGAGAACAAAGAACAGAGTAAATAAAATATCTATCACAAAAAAATACCATAACTTAAATTTACCCAAATAACCCTCTGAATTGAAATTCAGAGGGTTGCCTGTAATTTATTTGCATTGCTTTTTACTTTTTTGTATAATTTAAGTTACTATAATGGAATGATAAATTCCTGCAGTAATAGTATTTTTAGTTAAGAATATAAGATTAATGTTATAAAAATATTAATCCTATAGAGGAGGAGAACTAGATCAAAAAGATGAGAAAAATTAAAGCTTTAGATATCAAAAATAAGGTTAAAGAATTATTCCTTGGGGCCAGCTATTATATTGATGAAGATTTAATGAAAAAAATAAAAGAAGCAAAGAAAAGTGAGGATTCGGAAATTGCCAAATATGTTCTGGAAATGATTGAAAAAAATAATGAAATTGCTAAAGAAGAAGAAATTGCTATTTGTCAGGATACAGGTATTGCTGTTTTGTTTATTGAACTGGGACAGGATATTCAAATAGTAGATGGTGATTATGAAGAAGCAATTAATCAGGGAGTAGAAGCAGCATATGAAGAGGGATATTTACGTAAATCAATTGTTGATGATCCAGTTTTTAAGCGTAAAAATACAGAAACAAATACCCCGGCAATGATCTATACAGATATTGTACCCGGTAATAAGATAAAAATTAAAGCTGTACCTAAAGGTTTTGGCAGTGAAAATATGAGTGATATTGCTATGTTAACACCAGCTGATGGTGCAGGAGGTATAATAGATTTTGTTGTAGAAACTGTAAAAAAAGCAGGTCCCAATCCCTGTCCACCTACAATTATTGGTGTTGGTATTGGTGGTTCGATAGATAAAGCTATGGTAATTGCTAAAAAAGCTACTGCCAGAAAAATTGGCCTACATAATGAAAATAAAAAATATGCTGATATGGAAAAAACAATATTAAAAAGGATAAACAAACTGGGTATCGGTCCTGCAGGATTAGGGGGTAAAACTACTTCCCTTGCTGTTCATATAGAATATCTTCCTACTCATATTGCAGGAATGCCGGTTGCCGTAAATGTTTGTTGTCATGCTGCTCGACATGCAGAAGGAACTTTATAAGCTGAGAAAAAAGGGGAGATTATCATGGATGTAAAAAACATTAATACACCTTTAATAGATGAAGAGGTTAAAGATTTAAAAGCAGGTAATTTAGTAAAATTGACAGGTTATATATATACTGCCCGTGATGCAGCACATGAAAGATTAATAAATCTTATTGAAAAGGGTGAAGAATTGCCTATAGAAATTAAGGGACAGGTCATATATTATGTTGGTCCTGCTCCTAAAAAACCTGGTTATGCCTGTGGCTCTGCCGGTCCAACAACAAGTTATAGAATGGATCCCTATACTCCTCCATTACTGGATAGAGGTTTAAAGGGCATGATTGGTAAGGGACTAAGATCTAAAACTGTAATTGATAGTATGAAAAAGAATAATGCTGTTTACTTTGGTGCTGTGGGAGGTGCTGCAGCTTTAATCGCAAGGAGTATAAAAGAATCAAAGGTTATTACTTATAAAGATCTGTGAGCAGAAGCAATTCACCGTATTATGTTAAAGAATTTCCCGTAATTGTAGTTATTGATGCTCAAGGCAATAATTTATATGATGAATCTGTGAATTAAGAAAATATAGAGGGTCAACCCTTTCCAGAAAGGACAGGAGTTTATTAGCAAATAGTGAAATTTACACTGGATTGTTTACACTGAATATATTATACTTAATAATGTAAAATTAACTTAATAGAATCAAGGATATTCTCGTGAGATAAATAATATTTGAATTTTTAATATATATATTAGGAAAGGTGGTATAAATGAATCTTCAGAATGTACGAAGAATATTTGTAGAGAAGAAAGCTGAATTTGATGTAGCAGTCCAGGAATTATATATAGAATTAAAAGAATTTCTTGAAATTAAAGGGCTGAAAAGAGTTAGAATTATTCAGCGTTACGATGTTGAGGGAATAACTCAGGAAGTATATGAAAAATCAAGAGAAACTATATTTTCTGAACCTCCGGTGGATAATGTTTATGATGAAGAGTTTGAAATACCTGATGAAACAAGGGTTATTGCAATTGAATATTTGCCGGGTCAATATGATCAGAGGGCAGATTCTGCCGCTCAGTGTATTCAAATATTAACCCATGGCGAAAAGCCTGAAATAAGGTGTGCCAGGTTAATACTACTTTATGGTGAAATTACAGATAAGCAATTCGAGAAAATAAAAGATTATTGTATAAATCCACTGGAATCCCGTGAGGCCAGTCTGGAAAAACCGGATACTTTAAAGATGAAAATTGAATATCCAGATAAAGTTGATACCCTGGATGGGTTTGTGAATAAAAACAGCTTAGAATTGGAGAAGATGTACAAAGATCTGAACCTGGCAATGTCCTTCGCTGATCTTCTATTTATTCAGGAATATTTTAAGAGTGAAGAGAGAAATCCTACTATTACAGAGATAAGGGTACTTGATACCTACTGGTCAGATCACTGTCGTCATACAACCTTTTTAACAGAGATAAAAGATGTTAAATTTATGGATGGTGAATATAAACCAGCAATCCAAAATGCCTATCAGAAATATATAGAAACCAGAAATGATATATATGGTAGTAAAGATAAAGCAATATGTCTAATGGATATAGCTACTATTGGTATGAAAGAAATGAAAAAGAGGGGTTTGTTTGATGATCTTGATGAATCTGAAGAAATAAATGCCTGTAGTATTAAAGTTAATGTAGATGTTGATGGTCAAAAAGAAGAATGGCTGGTCATGTTTAAAAATGAAACTCATAACCATCCCACAGAAATAGAACCCTTTGGTGGTGCAGCTACCTGTTTGGGAGGAGCTATTAGGGACCCGCTTTCTGGCCGTTCTTATGTCTATCAAGCAATGCGTGTAACAGGTAGTGCTGACCCCAGACAAGCCATTTCAGATACTTTAGAAGGTAAATTGCCGCAAAGAAAA
>CAYRVO010000178.1:0-3753 GCA_964427565.1 uncultured Halanaerobiales bacterium
ATGGTATTTTAGTTAGTAATAATATTGAAGAAGAATTAGAAGTTAATCCTGATAAACCATTAGTAGTGAATACAGGTGATGTTATGTATGATGCTGTATTATATAACAAAAAACTGGCAGAAAACAAATCAGATATTGTAGAAAAATTAAATTTAAAGAAGGATAATTATTATATTGCAACTATTCACAGAGCAGAGAATACAGATAATAAATATAATTTTAAAAATATTTTTAAACAGTTTGCAGGCCTGGATAAAAAAGTTGTTATACCTCTCCATCCCAGAACCAAAAATAAACTAGAAGATTATGGATTAAATAATTTATTATCTGGATATAATCTTAAAATAATTGCCCCAGTTGGTTATTTAGATATGCTTTCATTAATAAATAATGCAAATATTGTGCTAACTGATTCTGGGGGAGTTCAAAAAGAAGCATTTATGTTAAAGACTCACTGTATTACTATTCGCAATGAAACAGAATGGATAGAAACTGTTAATACGGGCAGAAATGTTTTGGCAGGTTTAGGGGCTGAGAATTTAAATATTGAAACAAGATTTGGTACTGTCAGTAAAGACAGAACTCCATATGGTTTTGGAGATGCGGCATTAAAAATCGCGAAAATTATAGAAATTAGTCTGGGTGATGAAAATTAAAAAGATATTATTAATAACACAATATTTTGAACCTGATATTACAGCAGCAGCGTTTAGAATGGGAGATTTATATAGAAATCTGAATAATAGAGAAGATGTAAAATTGACGGTTATTACAACTCATCCTCATAAATCTGATGAGGAAGTTTGTGATTCAAAAAATAATATAAATAGGATTAAGTTACCAGATATTAATAAAGGATTTCTATTAAAATATTTAATAGAATATTTTTATTTTACCTTTTTAGTGATCTACAAATATTTTAAACTGAAAGAAAAATATAATTATATAATTATTTCCTCTCCACCATTATTTGTGGGTTTTGCGGGTTATATTATTGCAAAATTAAGCAGGGCAAAATTAATAACTGATATTAGAGATTTATGGCCTGAATCAATTGCTGCAGGCAAAATAATCAAAAAGAAATCATTAACATATAAAATCTTATCTAAATTTGAAAAATTTATTTATAAAAAATCTAGTTATATTTTTACGGTTTCTAATACAATGAAAGAGTATATAATGAAATATAATCAAAATGTAGAGGTAATTTATAATGGGATATCTGAAAATGAAAAGAGAATCAAAAATAAATTAGATAAGATCAAAATTTCAGCGAAAAATCCACAGGGTAAATTAGATATTTATTATGCAGGTAATATAGGGCTTATGCAGAATTTGAAGTATTTTTTAACAGCTTTTAAAGAAGATACAAAATTAAAAGAGATATTTAATATTCATTTTATTGGTGATGGTCCACAGAAAAAAGAATTAATGACTTATAGAAAAAAATATAATTTAGATAATGTAAAATTTTTAGGACAGTTTACTAAAGAAAAAACCTTAAAAATACTTTTTAAAGAGGCAGATATTTTATTAATTAATTTGCTGGATTATAAGTTATTTGAGATGGCTATTCCTTCAAAGCTTTTTGATTATTTACTTATTAATAGACCCATTTTAATAGGCTTAAAAGGTGAATCCAGAAACATATTAGAGAAACTTAATTGTGCTGTTTTTTTTGAGAATAATAATGTAAATAAATTAATAAAAAGCCTTTATTTTATTAAAGAGAATTATAATAAGTATCTTACAAACTCAAAAAATAATTATGATTTTGTAATAAAAAATTTTAATAGATATAAAGAATTTAATAAATTATATAAATTATTTGATTGTGAAGATGATGATTAATAAAGAACATCAATCTATCACCTCAATATTGAGTTAAATCCCTATTTATGATAATATTAAACAAAAATATAGACAATCATATAGGTAAAGACTTTAACTATTATAATATCTAAAAATCATAATTAATTTAAAATATATAAATCATGGAGGTCAAAAATGAATATATTGGTTACAGGTGGAGCTGGTTTTATCGGTTCTAATATTGTAGACACACTAATTTCACTTGGTCATCGCACGACCGTGATTGATAATCTCTCTACCGGTAAATTGGAATATGTTAATCAGAGATCAAACTTTTATAAAATTGATCTTAAATCAAATAGAGTTAAAGAAGTTTTGAAACAGGAAAATATAAATTATGCAATTCATCATGCTGCCCAGATAGATGTACAAAAATCTATAAATGATCCCATTTTTGATGCTCAAAATAACATTATTGGTACTCTTAATTTATTACAGTCATGTGTACAGGCAGGCGTAAATAAAGTTGTTTATGCTTCATCAGCAGCATTATATGGTCAACCTGATTATCTTCCAATAGATGAAAAACATCCTGTTAAGGCCATGTCTCCTTATGGTATTAGTAAGCATACACCGGAACATTATTTAAGAATGTTTAAAGAAATATATAATCTAAATTATACTATTTTACGCTATTCCAACGTATATGGTCCCAGGCAGGATTCAACAGGAGAAGGTGGAGTTGTATCTATCTTTGTTGATAGAATGTTAAATGGACAGGCACCTATTATATATGGAGATGGTGAACAGACAAGAGATTTTATATATGTTGATGATATTGTTTCTGCTAATATTGTTGCACTTAGTAATGGTAATGGAGAACTTGTTAATATTAGCTATAATGTCAGAAATAGTATTAATAGTTTGTATAAAAGCATTAATAATATATTGGGTAGTAATTTAAAACCTATTTATAAAAAAGAACGTGAAGGTGATATTAAAAATTCTGTAATGGATAATAGTAGGGCAAAAAAGATATTAAACTGGCAGCCTGAATATGATTTAAAAACAGGACTTAGTAAAACCATAAAATATTATGCCCAAGCCAGAGGAATGGATGAAGTTGCTGCAACAATAAAAGGAATATAAAATCATTATATAAAAATGATAACTGCTATTATATTAATCAATATTAAAATTATGTAAATTTATAATAAAAAGGAGGAATTATATTATTTTTGACGAAAAAATATATAACAAGTCATATGAATTGAAAGGATTGTAAAGAATGAAACACAAAAAAATTATCATTAAAGTCTTCCGGATAACCGGTGACATTGTTTTTGTTAATTTATCCTTTTTATTATCTTTTTATCTCCGCTTTCAACACTTTCCCAGTCGGAATTTATCTCAATATTTTCGCTTACTACCTTTTATTTCTATATTAACTATAATTATACTGCATTTTTATGATTTGTATTCAAACCAACTGAAAAAAAATAAACTGGATATATTTTATTCATTTATTCCGGCAAGTTTCATAGTTGTTCTCTTAAGTGTATCTCTATCTTACTTTTTTCAGACATATGCTGTACCCCGTTCAGTATTTATAATCGTAGTACCGGTGATGATACCAGTAATGATTTTATGGAGGTATATTAGTCTAATATTAGAAAAAAAAGTTACTAAACCTCAAACTATAGTGATAATTGGAGAAGGCAAAGAAGTTGTAACAATGATACAGAATATAAAAGCAGGAAGTAATGGGGGTTATAAATTAGTTGGTACAATTATTAGAAAAGAAATAAAAACTGAGAAAATAAAAGGCTTTGATTTGAGTATTATAACAGGATTTACAAATCTTAAAGAAGAAATAAAAAAGTTTGATCCAGATATGGTTTTTGTATCTGGAAAGATAAATGAAAAATATAAAAAAGAAAT
>CAYRVO010000179.1:0-3743 GCA_964427565.1 uncultured Halanaerobiales bacterium
GTTCCACATAAAATTAATTTTGTTGATAAAGAGCGGAAAAAAATAAAATTATTTTTGAGAGTGGATAAACCCTTAGAAAATGTAAATATTAATATTATAAGAAACGAAAAGAGTATATTATCTTATAAAAAAGATATTGTTACACCTGGAGAAATGATAACAGTTAATTTACCTGAAGCATTAATAGATGATAAAATGAAAAAATTTAAAATATCTATTGATAAAATGAAGGAAGGTGACGGTAGTGTCCAGAACTAATATAATATGTGTAGGTTGTCCTAAAGGTTGTAGAATGAAGATTGAAGATAAAGACGGGGAAATTACAGATATATCAGGGTATGGTTGTGATAAAGGAAAGGAGTATGCAAGAGAAGAGTTTAAAAATCCCACACGTATATTACCAACTACCGTAATTGTAAAAAATGGTAAGATCCCACTTGTATCAGTAAAAACAGCCAAACCGATACCTAAAAATTATTTGCTACCAGCTATGAAAAAAATCGCTAAAACCAGAGTTGAAGCACCAATAGATATTGGAGATGTAATTATAGATAATATACTTGATACAGGAGCAGATATAATAGCAACAAATAATGTTGATAAATTATAATAGATAGCGGGTAGTTACAGGAGGAATATGATGGAACATTTGCAGAGTTATTTCAAAAAACATCCAGTTATAGCTGGAGTGAGAAACAAGAAATCTCTCAGACAGGCTGTAAGATCAGATTGTATAGCTTTGTTTGTTTTGCATGGTGATATTATGGAATTAGAAAAGATTATGGAACTTGCAAGGGATTATGATAAACTTGTTTTTCTTCATATCGATCTAATAAAAGGTATTGCCAGAGATAAAGCAGGAGTAAAATATCTAGCAGAAAAAAATCTTTGTGATGGGATAGTTACAACAAAGAGTAATTTAATAAAAGCTGCCAAAAAAGAAAGATTAATGGCTATCCAGAGATTATTTTTGCTTGATTCAGCTGCTTTGGAAACCGGTAAACATTTACTTAAAAGTTATAAGCCAGATGCTGTTGAAATTTTACCGGGTATAGCAGCACCATATTTTATTAATCACATAAAACAAAGGGATTTATGTCCTGTAATTGCTGGTGGACTTATAAGGAAAGAAACTGAAGTTAAAAGTTTACTTGATAGTGGGGTAATGGCTATTTCAACAAGTAATAATGAATTGTGGAGTTTATAAACTGGATAAGATATTAGGTTATCCATACTTAACTCAAAAAAAGAGCTGATAGCGACTTCACGTATAGTTGATTAAATAATAGTATTGAAACAGTAATTTTATATTGCTGTTTTATTTTTTGCCTAAATTTAAAAAAGGTTTTTGTTCATTCATAAAGAAATATATATATGGTAATCATAATAATAATATTAAACAAATCAGGGAGGAAAATATGATGGATTATTTTAATAGATGTAAAATAAAAGATATTATTGAGGGTAATATCAAATTACTTGATGATGCACTAGTTATGGGCTGGGTTAGAACCAAAAGGGTATCCAAAAATATTGCCTTTCTGGAAATAAATGATGGTAGTACAGTCAAAAATCTACAGATTGTAATCCTTGAACCAGATAATTTTCCTCTGGATAAAATAAATACAGGTGCAAGTTTAAAAATAGAAGGATATTTAGAAGAAGTTAAAGGTAGAGAACAAAATATAGAGATGAAAGCAGAAGAAATAGAAATAATAGGCCGTGCTTCTGAAGATTATTTATTGCAGAAGAAAGAACACGGCTTTGAATTTTTGCGAGAGATTGCCCATCTTCGTCCAAGAACTGATACGTTTGGAGTTATTAATCGTTTTAGAAGTAAAGTAGCATATGCAGTTCATAAGTTTTTCCAGGAAAGAGATTTTAAATATATACATACACCAATTATAACTACCGGTGATGCAGAGGGTGCAGGTGAAATGTTTCGGGTAACAACACTGGCTGAAAAAGAGCTTATACAGGAAGATAAAAACAAAATAGATTATACAAAGGATTTTTTCGGAGAAGAAGCAGGCTTAACTGTAAGTGGGCAACTGGAAGCAGAGTTAATGGCCTGTGCACTTGGTGATGTTTATACCTTTGGACCTACATTTAGAGCCGAGAATTCCAATACTTCACGTCATGCTTCAGAATTCTGGATGATTGAACCGGAAATGGCATTCTGTAATCTTAATGAAATGAATAGATTAATAGAGGAATTTATAAAATATTTATTTAAATATGTTCTGGAAAATGCTACAGCTGAAATGGAATTTTTTAATAATAATCTAGAAAAAGGTAGAATTGAAACATTACAAAATATTATAGAAGAAAATTTTGGCCAGATAACCTATACAGAGGCTGTAGAAATACTTAAAAAAGCAAAGGTTGAATTTGAATATCCTGTAAAATGGGGTATGGATTTACAGACAGAGCATGAAAGATATTTAACAGAAAAACATTTTGAAAAACCAATAGTTGTTACAGATTATCCTAAAGACATTAAAGCATTTTATATGCGTTTAAACGATGATAACAAGACAGTATCTGCTGTAGACTGTCTTGTACCTCAGGTTGGAGAAATTATTGGTGGCAGCCAGAGAGAAGAAAGATATGATGTTTTAAAACAGAGAATGAAAGAAGAAAATATGGAAATTGAAAAGTATGATTGGTTTCTTGATATAAGAAAATATGGTACTGTTCCCCATTCAGGATTTGGTCTTGGTTTTGAAAGAATATTAATGTATATGTCAGGTGTGAAAAATATAAGAGATATTATTCCTTTTCCCAGAACTCCTGAAAATGCAAAATTTTAAAGGATGATGATCATATGAAAATTAGATATAGAGTCATATTATTTATGATTATTGTTTTTATCCTGTTATCAGTACCTGTGGTTGCCAGTCATTATCCTCTGGTTGTATATGGTGGTGAACCGGAAGGTATTATGGCTGCAGTAGCTGCTGCAAGAAATGGTACTAAAACACTCCTGATTATGAACAGAAAAAATCCAGGTGGTTTAATGACCTATGGAAAATTAAATTACCTGGATTTAAGTTACGATTCTGATGGTAATATACTTAGTAATCAACTTTTTAAAGAGTGGCATATGAATGTCGGTGGTAATGTAACATTTAATATTGATAGAGCAATTGATGTTTTTAATAATATGATTTCAAAAGAAGAGAATATAACTATTTATCGGGAATGCGAACTTATTGATGTATCAGTAAAAAACAATAAAATAAAAAATATAAAAATAAAAAACAAAAATATAATAAGAGAAATAGTTCCAGAACGGGTAATAGATGCCAGTCAGAATGCGGAGCTGGCTGTTAAAGCAAAAGTACCTTATTTTTATGGTGGTGCAGATATAGGTTTACCACATAGAACAATGGCAGCCACATTGATATTAAAATTGGGCAATATAGATATATCTCAACTGGAAAATGATATTATAAGTAATAAGTTTGGACCCTCTTATATAGGTAATAAACATGCCTGGGGCTTTATTGAATTGGGAAGGATGTATAAAGAACACCATAGTAATATACGTTTAAGAGGTCTAAATATAGTATTAAATGGTAATCAAGGTAGGCAAAATGCATATATTAATGCCATGTTAATTTTTAATGTAAGTTTAAAAAAGGAGCAACAGGGAAAAATTTCCCCACAACAGGCCTATAAAATTGCTAAAAAAGAGGCCAGTTTTGTTGTTAGTTATTTGCAAAATAATTTAGGCGGGT
>CAYRVO010000180.1:0-3710 GCA_964427565.1 uncultured Halanaerobiales bacterium
ATTTTAATGTACATCGACCTATTTATAGTATGAGAAACAAAAAACTTGGTTTTATAGGGTTCGGGAAAATTGCTCAAAATATGGTAAGAAAACTTACAAGATTTGGACTGCAGATAATTGTATATGACCCCTATTTAACAGAAGAAAAATCAAAAAAGTATAATATAAAAAAAATTGACTTTCAAAAATTATTACAAGAAGCAGATTATATTTCAATAAATGCACCTTTAAATGATAGCACAAGACATATTTTAAGTTCCAGTGAATTTAAAGTAATGAAAAATTCATCATATATAATTAATACTGCCCGTGGTTCAATTATTGATGAAAATGCATTAGCAGAAGCAATAAAAAATAATGAAATTGCAGGGGCAGCACTGGATGTTATTGAAAAAGAACCAATTGATAAATCTAACAAATTGTTAGATTTTGACAATGTGATTTTAACTCCTCATGTTGCTTTTTACTCTGAAGATTCATTAAAAAAATTACAGAAAAACACAGCTCAAAATGTAGCTGATGTATTAATAGGGAGAAAATCCAAAAGTGTTGTTAACAAACTATTTGATAAATTATCCAATTAATTGGGAGTGTCGCTATGAAAGGAATAAACAACAAAATATTAAAAGTTAATTTAAGTAAACAATCATCTATTATAGATAAACATAATGATAATTTTTACCGTAAATATATAGGGGGCAGAGGTATTGCCCTCTATTATATGCATAAAGAAATGGAGGCTGGAATTGATGCCTTTAACCCGGGGAATATGCTGGTTTTTGCTAACGGTTTATTAACAGGTATTCCGGGACCGGCTGTACCGAGATTCACAGTATGTGCCAAATCACCACTGACAGGTGGTTTTGGTGAAAGTGAAGCCGGTGGTTTCTGGGGACCAGAATTGAAACGAGCAGGATTTGATGCAATTATAATCACAGGAAAAGCAAAAAAACCTGTATATTTATGGATTAAAGATGGTGAAGTTTTGTTTAAAGATGCTACACATATCTGGGGTAAAGAAACAGGTGATGCAGAAACTCAGATCAGAAGTGAATTAAAAGACCAGAGAATAAGAATTGCCCAGATTGGTCCTGGCGGCGAAAACCTGGTTAAATATGCAAATATAACTAATGATCTCAGACATTATAATGGTCGTACAGGAATGGGAGCTGTTATGGGCTCGAAGAGATTAAAAGCCATAGCTGTCAGAGGTACAAAAAGACTACCGGTAGCAGAAAAAGAAAAAATTGTTGCTGTATCACGCTGGGCGGCAGATGAAGGAATGGAAAACCCGTTAGCAAAGGGTTTACATGAAGTGGGTACCACAGCATCATTAATGGGTAATAATGAAGTAGGGGCTTTACCTACACGTAACTGGAATAAAAGTTATTATGAAGATGCCGAAAAAATATCAGGAGAAAGAATGCAGGAAACTATTGGCCACAGACCAGGAGGATGTTTTTCCTGTCCCGTAAGATGTAAGAGGGTAGTTAGTGTAGAGAAAGAAAATTTAAAAGTAGATTCCCAATATGGGGGGCCTGAATATGAAACACTGGCTGCCATGGGACCTGTTCTGGAGATAAATGATTTAAGTATTATTGCTAAAGCTAATGAGCTGTGTAATAGAAATACAATAGATACAATATCGGCAGGAATGACAGTAGCTTTTGCCATGGAATGTTATGAGAATGGTTTGCTAAGCAAAGAAGATTTTGATGGTCTGGAACTAAATTTTGGTAATGGTGAAGCGGCCCTATCCTTAATAGAAAAGATTGTAAATAGAGAAGGTATTGGTGACTTACTGGCAGAAGGAAGCCTTAGTGCAGCACAGAAGATTGGTAAGGGAGCAGATAAGTTTATTCATCAGGTTAAAGGTCAGGAAATTCCCATGCATGACCCACGAGTTAAGACTGGTGTTGGTTTACAGTATGCACTGGCTGATTATGGGGCTGACCATATGAAAGCTGCCCATGATGTTTTTTACAGTAATGAGGATAGTCATGGTACCAGGACAACTAAAGCGCTGGGTATTTATGAACCTGTTGCCCCTGAGTCAATTGCTGAAGATAAGGTACGCTTATTCAAAGCGCTTGACAATTATTGGAGTCTACTTGATATGCTGGGAGCCTGTCATTTTGGTTTTGTTCCCCGGGGTGCTGTTCCTCTTGATAAACTAATGCAGCTTGTACAGGCAGCAACTGGACAGGATATAAGTTTATATGAACTTATACAGGGAGCAGAACGGGCTACAGATATGTCCCGATTATTTAATATTAAAGAAGGTTTTACTGCTGAAGATGATAAACTCCCCGAAGTATTTTTTAGCAATATTAAAAACGGTCCTCTAAAAAATAAAGGTGCAATTGATAGAGAAAAATTTGAGGAAGCAGTTCAATTACGATATAATATGATGGGCTGGAATGATGATGGTGTACCAAAAAAAAGCAAGATATTTGGAATGGGTTTAGAAGATGTTGTTAAGGTATAATAGATAGCTAATATAAAATTTAATTAACTATAAAATATAAAATGGAGAGGGTTTATATGGACTTAAAAGAAGAAGCCCTGGAGATGCATAAGAAAAACAGGGGTAAATTAAAGGTAAAAAGTAAAGTTAAAGTAGAAGATGAACATGATCTTGCATTAGCATATTCACCAGGAGTAGCACAGCCCTGTCTGGAAATTGATAAAGATACTGATAAAATATATGATTACACAAATAAATCAAATTTTGTTGCTGTATTAACAAATGGTAGTGCAGTACTGGGTTTAGGTAATATTGGTGCCCGGGCTTCAATACCGGTTATGGAAGGTAAAGCAGTATTATTTAAAGAATTTGCCGGAATAGATGCTTTCCCTATCTGTCTTGATGAAGCAGACCCGGATGAAATAGTAGAAACAGCCAGAAAAATGGCTCCTGTATTTGGTGGTATTAATCTGGAGGATATTAAAGCTCCGGAGTGTTTTTATATTGAAAATAAATTAAAAGAGATAGTTGATATACCAATCTTTCATGATGACCAACATGGAACAGCAATTATTACTTTAGCAGGACTTATTAATGCCCTAAAGATAGTTGATAAAGATATATCAGATTTAAATATAGTAGTAAATGGTGCCGGTGCTGCTGGAGTAAGTATCACAAAACTGTTGCTATCTGAAGGAGTTAAAGATGTTGTAGTTCTTGATAGTAAGGGTGCAATTTATGAAGGTAGAGATAAATTAAATGAAAGTAAAGAAGAATTAGCTGAAATCACAAACAGGAATAATAAACAGGGTAACCTGGCAGAGATTATTGTAGATGCTGATGTATTTATAGGTGTTTCAGTGGCCAATATAATGACAGAGGATATGGTTAAGTCAATGGCTGATGACCCTGTAATATTTGCAATGGCCAATCCTGATCCTGAAATTTGGCCTGAAAATGCCAAAAAAGCAGGGGCAAAGGTAGTTGGTACAGGTCGTTCAGACTATCCCAATCAGGTTAATAATGTACTTGCTTTCCCCGGTATATTCCGTGGTGCTCTTGATGTGAGGGCTAAGGAAATAAATGAAGAGATGAAAAAAGCCGCCTCCCATGCACTGGCAGAATTGATATCAGCAGATGAACTGGCAGCTGATTATGTAATTCCCAAGCCTTTTGATAAGCGAGTTGGTCCTGCTGTAGCAGCTGCAGTAGCCCGTGCCGCCCTTGAAACCGGTGTGGCAAG
>CAYRVO010000181.1:0-3706 GCA_964427565.1 uncultured Halanaerobiales bacterium
GTTTATAATCTGTTATTGTTTACAGGGAGTGATTTTATGAATGATGTATTATTAAGAGCCATGAACTTAAGCAAAAGATATCCAGGAACTCTGGCTTTAGATTCAGTGAGTATAGATATAAAATCAGGTGAAATCCATTCTATAGTAGGTGAAAATGGTGCTGGGAAAAGTACTCTAATGAAAATTTTGGGAGGAGTAATACAATCTGATACAGGTAGAATTATAATTAATGGTCAGAAGGTTAAAAATTTAGATATACTTAAAGCTCAGGATATGGGTGTGAGTATGGTACACCAGGAGCTTTCTGTTATACCTAATCTCAGCATTGCGGAGAATGTATTTGCAAATAGGCAACCGGATGGACCCGGGGGATTAATAAAATGGGAAGAATTATATGAAAAAACAGAAGAATTACTTTCTTTATTTGATTATGATATGTCAGCCAATACAATGGTGAAAAATTTAAGTACAGCAAATCAGCAAATGGTAGAGATATTGAGGGCTATTTCTATAGACTCAAAGATATTAATACTTGATGAACCTACTTCTGCTTTAGGATATGATGATACTGAAAAATTGCATAATAATTTAAAGCGTTTAAAAGAAAAAGGTGTAGGGATTTTCTATATAAGTCATAAAATTCCTCATGTTCTTGATATATCTGATAGAATAACTGTATTAAGGGATGGGAAACACTCAGGTACACTTACTGGTAAAGAAGCCACTGAAGATAAAATAGTTAATAAAATGGTAGGGCGAAAACTTGCTGTGGAACAGTTTGAAAAAGCCGAAAGTACAGGAGATGTTCTGTTGGAAATTGAAAACTTTGCAGGTAAAGGTTTTGAAGATATAGATTTTCAGCTAAGAGAAGGGGAAGTTCTGGGTTTTTTTGGTTTGGTTGGTTCTGGAAGAACGGAGTTAGCCTGTAGTATTTATGGAGATAATAAAAAAGAAACAGGAGAAATTAAAATTAAAGGTACTAAAGTTGAAATAGATTCTCCCAGAAATGCCCTTGATAATAAACTGGGATATTTACCTGAAGATAGAAAAGAACAGGGTCTGTTTTTAAATATGAATTTGAGAGAGAATACTGTTGTTTCTATTTTGAGAAGATTATCTGCAAATGGAATAATGAAATCTGAAAAAGAAAAAAATTTATCAGAGGAAATTATAGAAACTTTGGCTATTAAAACATCTGGAATAGATCAAAAAGTAAAATACTTAAGTGGTGGTAATCAACAAAAAGTATTATTTGGTCACTGGTTAGCTACAACTCCGGATATATTAATTGTTGATGAACCTACTAGAGGAGTTGATGTGGGTACAAAACATCAAATTCATGATTTATTACGCAGTGAAATGGATAAAGGAGTTGGAATAATAGTAATTTCTTCCGATTTGCCAGAAGTACTTACTGTTTGTGACAGAGTTATTGTTATGCATGAAGGTAAGATAGTAGCTAATTTATCAACTATTGGTTTGGAAGAAAAAGAGGTCATGAACTATGCAACAGGCCGAATTAAATAGATATGTAAAAAATTTTCTGGAGGGAAAGGGAAATGAATGATAAAAGTTTATTAAAAAGGATTCTTGCTGCCAGGGAAATAGTTCTGGTGTTAATTATACTGTTAATGAGTTTTATAATTTACTTAGTTAATCCAAATTTTTTGACAGTTGCTAATTTTCGAGCTGTAGCATTAGGCTTTTCTATTGAAGGATTGGTTGTTATAGCAATGACGATGGTACTTATTTCTGGTGCTTTTGATCTATCAGTAGGTTCAATTATGGCTTTTACCGGAATGATGACTGGAATATGTCTTACAAGCGGTATTCCTGTTATTTTCAGTATTTTAATTGGTTTGTTAATTGGAGCTATACTGGGTTTAGTTAATGGTTTTGTAATAGCCAAAATTAAAGTTAATGCATTAATTGCAACTTTAGGTATGATGACAATAGCCCGGAGTTTAACATTGGTTGTATCTCAGGGTAGACCAGTTACTGGTTTTTCGGCAATATTTGCAAAAATTGGTCAGTCTAAATTATTTGGTATTCCTTTACCGGTTATTTATTTAATTGTTATGGTTATAATTGCTGATTATTTATTACGCAACTCGAGATTTTTACGCCAGATATATTATCTAGGTACAAATGAAGAAGCAGCTCGTTTATCGGGTATTAAAGTTGAACGTCTAAAAATTATAATATTCATTATAAGTGGCTTGATTGCCGGTTTTGCTGGAATAATTGGAACTGCAAGATTAAATTCTGCTATTCCGATGAGTTTTCAGGGAGCTGAATTAAGAATAATTGCTGGTTCAGTTATTGGTGGAGCAAGTATACAGGGTGGTATAGGAACAATATTAGGTGGAATTTTGGGTTATATATTTATGGCATTAGTTAGAAATGCTCTGGTATTACTGGGAGTTTCAGTTTATTGGCAGGGTGTAGTTCAGGGTGGATTACTTCTGTTAGCAGTATCTCTTGATGTATTATCAAAAAGGAAGCTTAGCTAAATCAAGTTATCTGAAGTTTTATTTTTAATAGTAATATATTATTATATTTTGGAGGTGATTGTTTAACACAAAACTAAATAAAATTCTAAAACTTACCAAAATTCAAAAAAGGAGTGAAATTATGAGAAAAAATTTAACAACAATTTTATTAATTGCTCTACTTGTAATAGGGATGGTATCTGGAACTGTATTGGCTGATGCTAGTGATGTTTATAAGGGAGATCACGGAGATGAAACATATTATTATATTGCAATTTCTACTTCTATTCCCTGGTTTATTCCATCTAAAAATGGATTTTTAGATGCCTGTGAAGCTTTGGGTGTAGAGGGTAAATTTGTTGGACCTAACGATCATAATATTAGTGCTCAGGTAAGAACAATGGAAGAAGTTATAGCCCAGGACCCAGCTGGTATAATATTACACGCAGGTGATCCAGATGCATTAACACCTCCTTCCCGCCAAGCAATGGATGCTGAAATACCAGTAATAACTTTTGGTAATGACATAGCAGATACTGAAGCCCGTTATGGATTCATTGGTGCTAAAATGGTTAACTATGGTAAAGCATTAGGTGAAAGAGTTGCCGAAGTAATTGATGGTAAAGGTAAAGTCGCAGTATTTACTATGGTAGGACAACTTGCTCATGAACAAAGAGTTGATGGTATAAAACAAAAATTGGCTGAGTATCCGGATATTGAAATTGTTACTGTAGAAGATTCTACTTTAGATACAAGTATGGCTATAAATAAAGCTCATGATATTATGAGAAAACATCCTGATTTAGATGCATTTGTTGCTACTGTTTCAATTGGTAGTACAGGGGCAGCAATGGCTATGCGTGAAGAAGGAAAAGCTGGTGATGTTAAGGTAGTAGCTGCCGGTAAAGACCAGGCTATTTTACAGGATGTTGAAAGTGGAGTAGCTGCAGGTTCTATAACTCAGAATACTTATATTTCAACCTGGATTGCAACTCATTATTTATACTGGGCAAATAATAATAGTTATCAGGATCAGGAAAACTGGAGAGATGCAGGAACTCCTCCAATGCCTCCAAATACTTTAACAGGAACCACAACTATTACTAAAGAAAATGTAGAATACTTTAAAAAGTAATTTCAAGAAATTATATTGTCCCGGGTTTTCCCGGGACAATATATAATATTTATATTTATTTAATATTGAAGTTTATATT
>CAYRVO010000182.1:0-3692 GCA_964427565.1 uncultured Halanaerobiales bacterium
TGGAAATTTAATCATTTTTAAAGATATTGAAGATTTCCAGAATGATTTATTAGAGGAAATAATAGATTCTATGCAGGATGCTGTTGTTGTAATAGATGAAAATACTAAAGTAATCTTAGTTAATGCTGCTTATGAAAAATTAACGGGTTTGACTAAAGAAGATGTTATAGGAGAACCTGCAACAATAGATATTGCAGAAGGATATAGTGTACAGAGTAAAGTTGTAAAAAACAAGAAAATATATAAAAATATTAAGTTAAAAACAGGTCCTGCAAAAAAAGAAGTTGTATTAGATGCAGCTCCAATAGAAATTAATGGTAAAATAAAGGGAAGTGTTGGTATTGCACGTGATGTTTCAGAAATAAAAAAACTTACAAGGAAATTGAATGAAGCAAAAAAAGAATTAGATAAACTACGTATAAAATATACTTATGATGATATAATTGGCGAGTGTGAAGAAATAACTAAAATCATTAGAAAATCAAAAAAAATTGCTTTAACTCCTATAACAGTATTAATAAGAGGAGAGAGTGGTACTGGTAAGGAATTATTTGCTCATGCTATTCATTCAGTTAGTAATTATAGTAAAGGAAAATTTGTTAGGGTAAATTGTTCGGCATTAGATAACAACATTTTAGAGAGTGAATTGTTTGGTTATATAGGTGGAGCATTTACAGGTGCTAAAAAAGAAGGAAAAAAAGGTCTACTTGAAGAGGCTGATGGTGGTACAATATTTTTGGATGAGATTGGTGAAGTTGGTTTAAATGTTCAAAAAAAACTTTTGCGTTTTTTACAGGAAAAAGAGATTATAAGAGTAGGTGGTACAGAGCCAATAACCTTAGATGCTAGAGTGATTGTAGCTACTAACAAAAATTTAGAAGAAGCCATTCAAAAAGGAGATTTTAGGGAAGATCTTTATTATCGTCTAAATGTAGCTCCATTATTTATTCCTCCGCTAAGAAATAGGAAGGAAGATATAGAATTGCTAATTAAAAATATTATTAAGAAAAATAATCAAAATTTTGGTTTTATTATAAGAGAATATACTGATAAATTTTTAGATGGATTATTATCGTATGATTGGCCGGGAAATGTAAGAGAATTGGAAAATGTTATTGCTAGAGCAATGATTAATACTGATAAAAAGGAAGATAAATTAGAAGTTGAACATCTTCCAGCATTAAAAAATGAATCTCAAAAAGAATTTAGAAATCATGAGAGGTCACAATATAATTTGGGAGATTTATCATTAAAAGAGTTACATAATAAAATTGATAAAAATATTATTATCAAGACTTTAAGTAAAAATAATGGTAACAGAAAAAAGACTGCACAGAAATTAGGAATAACTACAAGGGCTCTCTATTATAAGTTAAAAAAATATGATATAACGAAATAATTTTCATGAAAAGTTCGTTAATTGCTGAAAAAAACTTCAGGGTAGTTGCATGTTGAGCTTTGAGTTATATAAATAATATAAACTCCATTCTATACTATTTATAGCTTTGTAGAAAAGTAATCATAAAATAGGAAGAATGGAATGTTTTATGCAATTTAATATTGGTGAATTCAAATAATGATATATTTATTATAAATTTTAAAAAACAAGGGAGGAGGAAAGATAAAAAGTTGTGACAACATTTAGAGAGCTTTATTTAGATCATAATAAATTACAGACTTGATTAACTATAAGAACAAAGCATAAGATAACAGGAGGTTATTATATATGAAATCAAAAAAAATAAATTCTGTTAATATGAATGTTCTATCTACTGAAAAGATACAATCCATTCATAATGCAGCACTAACAATTTTAGAAGAAGTTGGAGTAACAGTAAATGATAAAGAAACTCTTGATATTCTTGATGGTAAAGGTGTTATTATAGAAGATGATAATTTAGTCAAAATTCCATCATATATAGTTGAAAATGCCCTGAAAACAGCCCCGAAGGATATAACAATATATGATAGAACTGGAAAACCCTATATGAATTTAAATAATGAAAATATTTATTTTGGTATTGTTCCAGAAAATTTAAAATATTTAGATCCTTATACAGGAGATCTAGTAGATTGCCAGAGTGAACAAATGGAGGCAATGTGTAAAGTAGGTGATTATCTTCCCAATATTGATTATTTTACAACAGCAGGAGGATTATTATCAGATTATGATGAAAAATTGGCCTGTAGGATGTCATTTTATAAATCATTATTAGGTACTACTAAGCCTATTAATTTTATTAGTAATGGAGTTAGAAATTGTGAGGATATAATTGAAATGGCCTCTATTGTAGCAGGAGGTAAAGATAATTTAAAGGAAAAACCTTTTATATTTGAATATTCAGAGCCAATACCTCCTTTAACTCATGGAAAAGATAGTTGTCAAACACTTTTATTATGTGCTGAAGCAGGTGTACCTATTGTGTATATGCCTTATTGTATGATGGGGGGAACTTCTCCTATTACATTTGCAGGTACATTAGCTCAAACCTTCGCTGAAATATTATCTGGTTTAGTTATTAGTCAGGCAAAAGAAGTTGGAGCTCCATTTATTATTGGAAATATGCCGACAACAATTGATATGAAAACTACAATTGGTACTTACGGGACGCCAGAATTTCATTTATTGGTAGCTGCTTCTTCTGAAATTGCAGAATATTATGGAATACCTTTTTATGGCACAGCTGGTGTTACAGATTCTAAGAAACTTGATAATCAAATGGCCATAGAATTTACTATGAATACTATGACTTCCATATTAAGTAAGGCTAATCTTGTACATGATCTGGGTCTTATTGGCCATGCAACTTTTATAACCCCTGAAGGTGTTGTATTAGAAAACGAAATTCTAAATATGCTACAAGTAATTAAAAATGGTGTAGAAGTAAATGAGGAAAAATTAGCTTTACATGTTATAAAAGATGTTGGCCCTGGTGGAAATTATTTACAACATAAACACACATATACTCATTTCAAGGAAATGTGGTATTCAGAATTATTAGACAGAACAAAAGATAAAGATGTTCCGATTTTGAATGAAAAAATAAATGCAAAAACAAAAGAAATAATTGAAAATCATAAATGTGAGCCTCTACCAGATGAAATATTAAAAGATGTAGAAAAGCTCAAAGAAAAATGGGAAAAAGATTTTTATAATAATAAATAATATTTATTATTAATTTATAAATAGCAAAAATTATAGGAGGTATATAAAAATGGATATAATTAATGAATTAAAAGACAAACCAATAGCTATTTTAGGGGGAGGTGCATCAGGATGTACACAGGCAGCTGATTGTGCTTTAGAAGGAAAAGAAGTAAGGATGTTTGAATTTCCAGAATTCGAAAAAGATCTTGGCTCCATTAAAGATGATAATAAAGTTAGAATAGGTGGGGAGGAAGCAAATTATTTAGGTTTTAAAAGGAATGGCGTAGCTGAATTAGAAACAGTTACCACGAATATGGAAGAAGCAGTACAGGGTGCAGGTCTAATAGTAATAAGTTTACCTGCAATAGCATTTGAGAGATTATTTAATCTCCTTGTACCTGTTCTGGAAGATGGACAAGTAATTCATTTTATGACAGGAAATTTTGGTTCTTTAATTTTAAGAAAAAAAATGAGAGAAGAAGGCTGTACTAAAAACGTAATAATTGGAGAATGGTCAAGTCAGCCATATGGTACAAGAAAAAAA
>CAYRVO010000183.1:0-3681 GCA_964427565.1 uncultured Halanaerobiales bacterium
AGCGCATTTACCCCTGTTAGCATCTCTATTAACCATATAATTACTTAAAAGACAGCGTCCTGAGTAAGAAATACACATTGCACCATGAATAAACATCTCCAGTTCCAGGTCTGTCTTATTTTTAATCTCTGTAATTTCATTTTTATTTAATTCTCGGGCCAATATAACCCTATCAATACCTCTTTTATCCCAAAAATTAATACTGGCATAATTTACCGCATTAGCCTGGGTACTCAAATGAAGCGGAATTGATATATTTTCTTTCTGAACAATATTTAGTATTCCTGGATCAGATATAATTAAACCGTCTACTGCCAGGGACTCCAGTTCATATAAATAATCTGCTAGACCTTCCAGATCATCATTATGAGGTATCATATTAACCGTAATATAAATCTTTGCCCCTCTATCATGTACAAATTCTGTTCCTTCCTGCAATTCTTGCAAACTAAAATTATCAGCACCAAAACGGAGACCGAAATTATGACCTCCACAATAAACAGCATCAGCACCATAGATAACAGCAATTTTTAATTTTTCCAGATTACCGGCCGGGGCAAGTAATTCTGTTTTCTCCATATAAAGTCCTCCTGTATTCATTGATTTTCAGTCTTAATTTCTTGTTGTAATTGTAAATGCTCATTGTAGGATTTTGTAAAAACATGTTTCCCATCTGCAAGAGCAAAATAAAATAAATAATCTTTATCTGCAGGATTTAAGGCCGCAAAAATAGCTTCATCTCCCGGACTACAGATAGGTCCCGGTGGTAGACCTCTGTATAAATAAGTATTATAGGGAGAATCTATTTTCAGGTCTTTATATAATAGTTTATCCTTATGACCATCAATACTGTATTGAATACCGGCATCTATTTGTAAATACATATTTTTCTGTAAACGATTATAAATAACTGCTGAAATTATACTCTTTTCTTTATCAATTTTTGCTTCATTCTCTATAAGAGAAGCTATTGTCATTATCTCTAAAATATTGAAATCTAACTCTTCTGTTTCAAACCGTAATTTAAATAACCATTCTCTTTCAAATTGTTTTAACATAGTTTCTATTATTTTTTTTGGAGAATATTCGTGGGGTATAATATAAGTATCAGGGTATAAAAAACCTTCAAGTTTAAATTTATATTTTATTTTATCTGCCGGCAAATATTCTCGTTTCATATTATTGGCAATTATCACTTTTTTAAAGTCCTGCTCTTTATAATTAGTCTTATTTGCTAATCTTTCTATAATGTTATCAATATCATAACCCTCAGGAATTGTTACTTTAAAAGTAGCTATTCTACCCTCTACCATTCTATTAATTATTTCCCACATTGAATATGAAGGGCTAAACTCATAATATCCTGCCTGTAGCTTTTTATCATAATCAGTTATGGTTATAAGTATATGAAAAATATTTTTGGACATAATCAAATTCTTATTATAAAGTTTTTCACCTATCTCATAACTACTACAACCTTTTTCTATTTTAATAGTATTCAGGCTATTATCATTCTGATCAACAGGTCCCATTAAATATGATAAACGAATAACTCCTGTTATTATAATAATTATAATAAAAAAAATAATACCTGCCCTTTTCACAATGTTCTCCCCTTTTTACTTCATAATTTCTATAATAACATTAATTACAAAAAATCAGCTTTAATAACCTACATAATCTTGTGTAATTATATCAAAAAGAGTCACATCATGCAATTCTATAGGACAGGATTATATTCATATATTTAATTATTATATATACAACTTTCGGATTTGATAATAGTTAATTATTGTATTGACATATATTTTTCCCGTACACGTTCAAATTCTTCATCATCTTCAATAACAGCCAATGTCTCTTCATCTTCCATTAATTTGAAGGCCATAGCCTCATCCTTATCATCATCAGTAGAAACAAGAATTAGATATTTTTTACTTTCAATTTCAAATTCCTGTTCAATATAAAATCTGTCCTCCTGTTCAGCATTTTTTAAAACCAGTTCATTTTTTTCTTTATCAATCCAAAATGTTCCTTCCTCATTACTCATTTTTTACCTCCTTTAAATTGACTAATTTTTTTAAATTTGCAAATTATACTCCCTGCTATTTAGCAAATCCAGTAAGTTTTACTTATGATTAATTTGATTATTATTTTTACCGTTTTCCAGATAAGACTGTAATATTATGGCTGCAGCCAATTGATCAATTACCTTCTTTCTTTTATCACGTGATAAATCTGCTGTAAGCAATATTTTTTCAGCCTGTACACTTGTCAACCTTTCATCCCAGAGAGTTATCTCTAAATCCAAATTATTCTTAAGAAAGTTTACAAAGGCCTGTACCTTACGTGCACTCTCTCCTTTAGTACCATCCATATTACGAGGCATACCAACTACTATTTCATCTATTTTATATTTTTCCAGATAATCTTTTATTATACACAAATCATCCCTTAGATTTGTCCTTTTAATAACATCTTTAGCCTGTGCTGTTAAACCCAGAGCATCACTTACAGCAATACCTATTGTTTTATTTCCAAAATCAAGTCCCATTTTGCGCAAGTTATGTACCTCCAGCATTAATTATTCAATATCTATAATTCTCTCTGCAACCGGCTCATCTATAATTACTTTTATAGCAAAATTAAAACGTGGCATTTTATCCTCTTTTTTTCCTGTTTTAATTTTATAATCAGCAACTGTTTTATCTTTTTCCAATATTTTACCGGCAGCCTTAATATTATGATCCGTTAGCTTTCCAGTTATATTGTCTATATCTATTGCAGGAATAACCGGCCCGGCTGATTCCATTACTATATTATATAATCCTTTACCTTTTTCTGCAAGTTTTAAATTTTTAATAATTACACCACTACTGAGAAGTTGTTTACCTTTTTTTAAATCTTCTTTAAAAATATTTGTTACTAATCTATCCAGTTCATTATTTTTCAATAAATATCCTCTAGCTTCAAGTATAGCAGTACCACTTAGCTGTTCATTGAAAATCCCTGGATTCTGATCTATATTATATTCTATTGCCGAATATTTAATTTCCTTTGCAAGTAATCTGAAGTTGCCATTCAACTTTTTGTAAATTTTATTTAAAAGACGTGTTTTCATTTTTTCAGCAAGTTTTTGCCGCAATTTTTTTATATCATTTTCCGAAACCATCGTTTTAACTATATCAGTCCCTCCTTTAATAGGCTCAGGATTGATAACATGTATTTTTTCCTTTTGTTTAGCAAGCTTATTGATACTGCCAATACTTGCATTTCCTTCTGTTCCTTTCTCCATTGCCATAACCTTTACTTCCTTTTGACCTGCTTTTTTACCTACCTCAACATCCATTAAGTAATCTATTTCCATAGCGGGAACTATAATATCATTTAAAGTTTTATATTTTATATTTTTTTTCGATAAGAGTACAGTACCGGCCTTTATTTTTATTTCTTTCTCTCTTTCATTTATAAATCTAACATTACCTGTAGCTTTTGTTTTTCCAATTATCTTTTTTCCACTTGCTTTAATTTGGCCTTCATCTTTAAGTGTAACTTCTTTATGTTTAACTGCCTTTATTTTCTCTTGAATATTGTCTTCCTGCTCGCTTTCTGAAAGAACTATGTTTGCTCCAAATTTAGCATACTTGAAATTGCTACCCCAGCTATTCCAAACAACATTTT
>CAYRVO010000184.1:0-3678 GCA_964427565.1 uncultured Halanaerobiales bacterium
TTTGTCCCCCGGGGTGCATTAATTTTCATCATTATCACCTTTTTGAACATTTTCTTGACTTTGCTGATTGTTTTCTTCTACTGACTGTTTCTTCTGTTGCTGTTCCTGTAATTTTTTCTGTAATTCAGTTAATTTTTTCATTTCTGTTTTAGCCTTATCTTCTGCTTCGAGGGCTGAATAAACCATATATAATTTATAATGAGCCATCAAATCTTCACCTGCATTAGCAGCAGCTTTATCATATTTAGCAAGAGCCTTTTCTTTTTCTTCCATATTGCGATAGTAATTTCCGAAATTATAATATAACTCCCAATCATCTGGATATTCTTCTAATGCTTGTTGATAAGTTGCTATTACTTGTTCCTGATTTTTCTTGCCCTCATATGCCTGAGCAAGATAGATATACATCATAGGACTGGGATTTGATTCTATAATATTATCAAATAATGATATGGCCTGATCATAATTTTTATTATTAAGTTGATAATATGCATTTAAAGTAGGATCATTAATTGCAATATTAGATTCTGCTTTGACATTTTCCAGCCAATTATTAAAAGCTTTGTTCTGTTTATCATTTAAAATTTGTTTTTTAAGTTCGTCTTTAACCTGGGCCAGATCTTTTTCTTTATTAGATTTTTCATATTCTTTCTTTATTTCTTCTTCAGTTACTTCAACTTTATTATAGGTTGTTGCAACTGTTTGCTGTATCTTATTATTAGTTTCCATACTTTTCTTTAAATCCTTTTTAAACTGATCCAGTGAACTATTTTGATCTTTAAGCCTGTTATTAAGTTCTTCCCTGGTCAAATCATTATTTTTCAGGATTCCTTCAATTTTTTCCTCAACATCTTTATCAGTTACCTGGGCTTTAATATCCATTTCATCAGCCTGTTCAAGTATTAACTGTCTTTCAATCATGGAATTTAAAACATTTAAACGAAAAGGTATGATTTGCGAACTGCTTAATTGTCTCTGTGGAGCTTGATTCCTCAATACATTCATGTACTGCTGGGGAGTAATACCAGTATCATTCACCTTGGCAATATAAGGAGATGAAGAATTACTAGCTGATGACGAATTATTATTACTCATATAGGATCCAAACCCCATCAAACCACCTGTAACAATAAATGCTGCCACAACAATATAAACTACTATTTTACTATTATTCCTCAAAGAATCAAACATCAAATGGTACTCCTTTCTATTTTTGTTCTTTCCCATAATCACTGTTAATTACATACATAAATATCTCTTTTTACTAAATAATAATTATGGAATTCATCCGTTTTATTTTTATTTTAATAATATAGTTATTAATTCTTAATAATTTTATCTTAAAAAAAACTGATTGTCAACTTAGAAAGCAACACGCTCCCAAACATTAGCCTTAAAATCACCAATAGTGGTCTTTTCTCCATGACCAGGATAAACATCTGTTTTTTCCGGTAAACAAAGAAGTTTCTCCTTTATTGATTTCGATAGTTGTTCTTTACTTGAACCAGGAAAATCTGTTCTGCCAACTCCCATTTTAAAAATTGTATCTCCACTGAAAATAACATTTTCCTTTTTATTATAAAGACTTATACCTCCCGGACTATGTCCTGGTGTATGAAATACTTCCAGTATTATTTTTCCTATTTCAATTTTTTCTCCAGCTTTAAGTAATCTATCTGCTTTAGAACTTGTAATCTCAAGATTACCCATAAGTTCGGATAAATTTTTACCCGGGTTAACTAAAAATTCCTGCTCCTGTTCATGAATTAAAATTTCAGCACCTGTTTCTTTCTTAACCTCCAAATTAGCTCCAATATGGTCAAAATGAGCATGGGTGTTAATTATATACAGAATATTAATATTAATATCTTCTATAACCTGTAATATCTCCTCAGCATCACTGCCGGGATCGATAACTGCACCATATCCCTCTTCTTCACCTACAATATAACAATTTGTGAAATAATTTCCTGTATTAACTTTTTCTATTAACACCTAATCAGCCTCCATTACTAAAATTTCTTTTTACTATCTATAAGTAGAGTAACAGGTCCATCATTTGTTAATTCCACATCCATCATAGCCTGAAACTCTCCACTGGCAATTTTTAAATCTATTTTTGATATATTATCCAAAAAATATTCATATAATTTTTTAGCTTCTTTCGGTGGTGCAGCTGCAAAAAAGTTGGGACGTCTTCCCTTACGACAATCACCGAATAAAGTAAATTGAGAAACTACCATTATATCCTTATTTAAATCAAGAGCAGATAAATTCATTTTTCCTTCTTCATCTGCAAATATTCTTAAATTGACAATTTTATCAATTAAATAATCCGCATCTTCTTTTTTATCATCATCACCAACACCAAGAAATATTAGTATTCCAGAATCAATCTCCCCTGTACATCTATTATCTATTGTAACTTTACAGTGTTTAACTCTTTGAATAACTGCTCTCATTTACACCATCCTTTTTATTAAGTAGGTTTTGCCCTCTTTACAGACAATACCCCTGATATATTTTCAACCTTTACCATGAAAGCCCGCATATGTTCAAGACTACTTAATTCCAAAGATAAATCAATATGCGCTCTATTATATTTATCCGTTCTGGCAACAACAGATAAAAGATTAATCTGTTCTTCCTTTATTAACTGTGTTATTTCATTTAATAGGTTATGCTTATTGACAGCCTCTATAGCAAGATCTACAGAATAAGATTCAGTTCTTTCATTATTCCATTTTACATCAATAATTCTCTCTTTATCATTTTCAATTAAATTTTTAAGGTTAGGACAGTTTTTTCTATGAATAGAAACTCCACGTCCACGGGTAATATAACCTACAATATCATCACCGGGTACTGGATTACAACATTTAGCCATTCTAACCATCAAATCATCCATACCCCTTACTTTAACCCCTTTATCAGATGAACTATTACTCCGTGGCTTTTTGAGTTCGTTGAGACAAATATCTTCATCTTTTTCTTCTTTCATATCCAGTTTATCTATTATTTGACAGGGATTAACTGTTTTATAACCTACAGCTTCCAGAAGATCATCTTTATCATTCCTTCCCATTTGGGAAGCAATTTCATTAAGTTTATCTTCTTTCTCTTTTTCCTTCAGTACTATATTCTGACGTTTTAATTCTCTAGCAAAAATTTCTTTACCTCGTTGAATAATTTCTTCTCTTCTCTGCCTTTTAAACCACCGTTTTACCTTACTTCTAGCCCGGGAAGTCTTAACAAATTTAAGCCAGTCTCTACTGGGACCTGTACTATTTTTCGATGTTAAAATTTCAATTATATCTCCATTATTTAACCTGTATTCTAAAGGCACAATCTTGCTATTTACTTTGGCCCCTACACAACTATGTCCAACTTCTGTATGAATATGATAAGCAAAATCTACAGGTGTAGCATCTTTGGGTAAAGAGATTACATCACCTTTAGGTGTAAAAACAAACACTTCATCTTCAAAGAGATCTATTTTTAAGGTTTCTATAAATTCATGTGGTTCCTGTAAATCCTTCTGCCATTCTAATAACTGTCGTAGCCATGAAAGTTTTTCTTCAAACTCTTCATTATCCTGTTTTCCTTCTTTATAACGCCAGTGGGCAGCAATACCATATTCAGCAGTTCTGTGCATTTCTGGAGTTCTAATCTGTACCT
>CAYRVO010000185.1:0-3677 GCA_964427565.1 uncultured Halanaerobiales bacterium
GCAGAATCTTCTCATCAAAACCGGAATACTCTTCCAATCTCGTTCGTTCAATTTTTCGTAGATGTTTACTTTTTGTTAATTTTTCTTTAATATTTAAATATTTTTGATGTTGATTACATAATTCCTTCAATTTCTTCTGATTACCATCTTTAAGATCCAATTTAATATATATTTGTTTCTTTTTTTCCTGCAATTTATTAATCTCTTGCTCCGCTTCTTTTCGAGCTATCTTTGCTTGCCTTCGATCTCTAATAGCCTGTTGAAATCTATTATTTCTTGCTTCCAGATCAGTAATATTAGCACTTATTTTAGAACTATCTACAGCAGGGGAATAGTTATATTTTTGCAATATGCTATTTATATCAGTTAGTAATTCACTATAAACTTTTTTAACCCCTTCCAGTCTATTCTCTAATCCTTTAACTCTACTATGTGCATCCTGCCAGCGGCTTAAGCGATTTGTCAGATAATAAAGTGTCCGTTCATCAGTATCAGGAGCAACACCATATTTAGCTATTAATTCTTGTTTCTGTCGTTTTATTTCTTCCTGCTTTTTTTGTAATTCTCTATATTTATTTTCTTTATTTTTCCAGTACTCTTTTCTCTTTTGTAAAAGTTTTATTTCTGCTGCCCTATTATTCAATTCTTTCAACCGGATTTTAACTGCTGTCCTTTCCCATCTTCCAGGTTCCTTAAGACCCAGGTGTTCAAACTCTCTTTGTACATCTTTTTTAGAATAGTAATTTTCCTGTCTGCTATTAAATCCATACCAGAATATACCACCGGGAATAATTATTAATAAAAATAAAACAGGATTAATAACATAACCTAAATAAATCGACATCAACAATATTATTACACTGGATATTAAAGAAATATTCTTTACTTTATTTTCCTGCCCAGTATTTTTTTCTGGAGCCTGTAACCAATCTTCAAGGTATTCAATTCCTCTATCAATACTACTTTTCTTATTTGTAGATTCATCTTCGGGTTGCAGAAAATTCTTAAGTGACTCCAGAGATAATAATTTACTATCTATTTTTTCTGCCCGAAGAGCAAAATCACTTAATTCATTAAAAGCAATACCATCAATTTTTTCTATTTTTTTATCTTCTATTAAATCAAGTATATTTTTCTGTTCCTCTTTTTTTTGAGCCTGTGCTTCGCTGAGTTCACTTTTTAATTTATCTTTATTTTCTTCTTTCGATTTTAATTTTTCTTTTTTATTTTTAATTTCTGTCAAAACAGTTTCCTGAACACCTTTATCCGTAAGATTAATATCCTTTACAACTTTTGCTGCTTTCTTAAATTTACTTTTAGCAGTTTTCTTTTTATTATAATATTTCTCTATATCCCTTTTTATTTCCCTTAATTTTTGCTCTTCATTACCTTCTATTCTGGACATTTGTTCCGGAAACCGTTCAAATTCAGTCTTTATTTCTTTATAATTTTTATTGGCCTGTGAATATTTAAGTGCCTGTTTAACTAATTCCATGTTTTTTTGTGCTTCTTTTACATCCTGTAGTTCTTTATACAACTGTTGTAACTGCTTTTCTTCAGTAACTAATTCTTTTTGTTTTCGTAAAGCCTGCTGATATTCTTTTATTTTTTTATTTGCCTGTCTGCTTTTCTTTCCTTTACGAAAAGCTTTATCTTTAAAACCAAGTTCCTTTATAGCCTTAGAAACTTGATATCCCCCTGCTAACTCCCTGCTTATTATTTTTGCTAGAGGCTCACCAGTAGTTTCCTGTTGTAAAAGATCATGAAGGGCAAGATAATAACGATCTCTATGTTCTACAGAAGGAAAAGAAGGACGCGGTGATTGATTACCATTCTTCTGATAGATAGTTTTACCTGTATCTAACTCTGCAAACCAATCTATACCTTCTAAATCAAAGTTACCCTGAATATAGATCTTTTCTGGAGCATATTCAGGCCATATAAGATAACTAAATGCCCTGGCTGCAGTTGTTTTTCCAGCAGCATTAGCTCCATAAATAATATTAATCTGAGGATGTAAATTATCTATAGTAAAACCCGGTGGAGTAAAGCCCGGGGCCCTGATGATATTTAAATCATGAAATTTCAAAGCTCTATTATTCACTCTGCATCCTCCTTTTGCTCAATAAGAGATTCAAGAAGAAGTTTTGCCTGTTTTTTCAACATTGAAAGCATTTCCTCTTTACCGGGTTTCGAAATACGATTTTGTTTTCTTAATGGCTGATAAGCATTAGAATTATAAACCTCAAGTATCTTCTTTTTAACATTTTTCAATAATGATTCTGGTAATTGACCATTATTTCCTGACTCTAGTTTCAGTAAATAGTCAGCAATTAACCCTGCTTGACTTTCACTAGCAGCTAAGTCTTCAATATCGACCACTGGACGAGTCTGATTAATAATCTTATCAATAATAACCCGACAACCCAGGATACTAAATTCCAATTCCAGTAATTTATTTTTATCCATATTAATTTTCTTATTTAATTCTGTGCGACCTTTTATAATAATTCTGGTTATTATTAAATCAGGGATTCTAATCTCCTGTTTATTATCTAATTTTTCTTCTATTTCAGTTGATATTAAAGCAGTTAAATCCTCAAAATAATCAAGTCCGAAAACATCAATTTCTATATTCATATATTGCAGCGAAGATAATGTATGTTTTTCAATTTCAAAGTTATTGTCTTGCTTTATTATTACTTCCCAAATACCGTGAATTCCTTGCTCAGCAGGGTGTAATGGTTGAGGAGAACCTGTATTTAAAATTAAGGGTAATCTTTTTGAAATTAAATTAGATTTATGAATATGACCCAGAAACCAGGCATTTATAGAGGTTTCTTCTAGTTGTTGAATAGATACTGGAGCATAATTACTAGCCTTATTATTTAACTCACAGTGAAGAAGAGCAATAACTGGCAAATCATTATTGGGGAAGTTAATATCAATATCGTCTACTGGATTTTTACGTACCCGCCTGCTAGGATAAGACCAACCTAAAAGGTTAAGTACAGGTTTATCGTTTTTCTTTAAAGTTTCTGATTCCCATTTACCACCTGTCCCCAGTAAATGAAAATTACTTGCATCAATATTTCGGGCCAGATCAGGTAAAACATCATAGTCATGATTACCGGCTACTGCAAAAACAGAAATGTTTTTATCAGCCAGCTTCATTAAACCAGCTTCAAAAGGACCATAAGCCTCATAATAACGATTATCACGATCGATAATATCACCCGTTATCAGCAAACAATCAATTTCAAGCTCCAGCGCTTTTTTGATTATTTTTTCCCAGATAAATACCGGAGAGAATTTATGAGAGTCATATTCTTCTGGAATTCGGGCAGGATGTCTTCCCAGGTGTAAATCACCTGTAGATAACAGATGGATATTTTTATTTGCCATTTAGATAATACACCTCACTTTTTTGCATATTTTCTCACAATAATTTTTGTAAATAATATATACTTTACTTTGAAACATATAAAACAAAAGTTATATTATAATTTTATCATATAAAATCAATAAAAAAAACACCTGGCTATTAACCAGATGCTTTACAATAAATAGTTTTTATTCAGATTATACTAATCCTTCCCCATTTTTAAATTTCTCTATGAGTATAGGAATTATTTCATGCAAATCCCCTACCAGACCATAAGTAGCATGATTAAAAA